>CAJZEE010000012.1 GCA_915066865.1 uncultured Veillonella sp. | reverse complement strand
AAGTTTATTTACTATAGTTTTGACTATTTGTTCTTTAGCATAACTTTATTATATTTGACTTTTTGACCTTAGTCAACATAAAAGTCAAATTTCATAAAAATAACGTTTGACTTTTAATGTATTCTCATATAATTGGACTTAATGCTTAAATCTATGTATAATAAATGAGATATTATTTTCTGAAGGAAGGTGTTGTTATGGCAGAAGCATTAGGACAAGAACTGTTAATTGATTTATATTCCTGCGATGAAGACGCAATTTCATCCGCTACAGCTGTACAGGAAAGTGTAGCAACCGCATTTGACTTAGCTGAACTTGATGTAGATGAAATCAGTTGTCAGGTTATGGATGAGGAAATCGCCCTTCTTTCTGTCGCACCAGGTTTTCACTTTACATTGCACACATATCCTGCACTTGGTTATGTAGCAGTTGATTTGTATTCCTTCGAGCAAACATTACCGCTTACGTTAATTATGAAAGCCTTACGTAAATCTTTTAGAGCTGAAAAAGTAAAGGCAACAAGTGTGCAACGTGGCGACTTTGGTAACGAACGTGATATGAAGCCACGTCGCAAAACTAAGATTACTACACTTGGTCGTGTTTCTCGTACACGTATCCAACTCAAACAAACAGGAGGCAAGTTGAAAAAACAAAGTGCTAAGGTTATCAAAACATTAGCTAAAAAGAGTGGCCTAAAAAAATAACATAAAATGAAAATGCAAAAAAGCTAGAGGATTTCCTCTAGCTTTTTATTTGGGTTGATATGTAATTCTATTTATATAGCTTATCTACGAACCATCATTTCTTCAAGATTGAGAACATCAGCAATTTCATCAACATCATCACAGATATATTCAGCATCCGCTTCTTTTAACTCAGATTCTGTACCGTAACCATAGGTAACACCGATGGAGATACAGCCAAGTTCATTAGCTGCTTCTACATCGTACTTACGATCTCCAACCATGAATGTCAATCGACGACCATTTTCATCAGTTAATGGGTTACCACATAGCGTGAGAGCTTTTTCAAGAATTTCTTTTTTGTGTAACAATCCCGCTTCGTAATTAGCACCAACAATAACATCAAAGTATGGTGTCAATTCAAAGTGATCAAGAATATCTTTAGCATAATGTTCTGGTTTTGCAGTAGCTACAGCTATAGTATATTGTTCAGTTTTGCATTTAGCCAATAAGTCTACAATATTCGGATATACTTTATTTTCAAATTTACCAATGGTACCATAACGTTCACGGAATTTAAAGTATGTTTCTTCCGCTTGCTCAAAGGTCAGACCACAATATTCTTGGAAAGCATCTACCAATGGTGGTCCTAAGAACAATTGTAATGTTTCTTCATCAGGTACAGTATAACCGAAATGTTCCAATGCAAATTTAATGCTTTTAAGAATACCTTCTTGAGAGTCAGTTAAGGTTCCATCTAAATCAAATAATATCGTTTTCTTCATATTATTTCTTTAAAGCCTCTTTCAATGTATGCCATGCAAGAACTGCACATTTCACACGTGCTGGCATATTAGAAATATTTTGTAATGCCATAGCATCTTCCAATTCTTCTAACTCATTTTCATCGGTAATTTCTTTTTTAATCATACCTAAGAAAATTTCTACCAAACGAAGTGCTTCTTCAACAGATTTGCCTTTAATGATATCAATCATCATAGATGCAGATGCTTGGCTAATAGCACAACCAGAACCTGTATATGCAGCATCTTTAATGATACCATCTACTACATTGAGTTGTAATGTTAGATCATCACCACAACTAGGGTTATGTCCATGTTCAGAATTTGTAAATTCAGATAATTCATGCTTATTACGTTTATCTTGGTTATGTTCCAAAATAAGTTCCGTATATAATTGATCCATTTCCATTAGTGGTAACTCTCCTAATCTTTAAAACCCATTACTGAACGAACAGTCTTTAATACTTCAAGGAATGCGTCTAAATCTTCCTTGCGAGTGTATAAGTACATACTTAAACGAGTAGATGCAGATACATTGTAGAACGCACCTAATGGTTGTGCACAATGGTGACCGGAACGAACGCAGATTCCCTTAGAATCCAAAATCGTAGCTACGTCATGAGGATGTACATCATCTACAGTGAACGCAATAACGCCATGTTTTTCCTTAGGATTTTGAGAACCAATAACATGGACATGTGGCAATTCAACAATCTTAGGAAGAATATAAGCTACTAACTCTTCTTCATAGGCTTCTATAGCATCCATTCCAAAGGATTCCAAATAATCAATAGCTGCATGCAAGGAAACAGCACCATCAGCATTTGGAGTACCTGCCTCAAACTTATATGGAAGCTCATTGAATGTAGCAGTTTGTTCTTTTACATACTCAATCATATCGCCACCCAATAGGAATGGAGGCATAGTTTCTAATAAATCACGTTTACCGTATAGTACACCAATCCCTTGAGATGCACACATTTTATGGCCAGAGAATACGAAGAAATCGCAATCCAATGCTTGTACGTCAATTTTTTTATGAGGTGTAGATTGAGCACCGTCTAGAACAACAATAGCACCTACAGAGTGAGCCTTCTCAGTTAATTCTTTTACTGGGAATTCCATACCAAGCACGTTACTAACATGAGCGAAAGCAACAATTTTAGTCTTTTCATCAATTTTATTGATTTCACCATCTTTTAAGTGCCCATGTTCATCAAGATACATGTATTCTAAGGTTGCCCCCGTCTGTTCTGCCACATATTGCCATGTTACAAGATTTGCATGATGTTCAGCAACAGTAATGACAATCTTGTCACCTTTTTTCACATTATGAAGGCCATAGCTGTAGGCAATCAAGTTCATTGACTCCGTACTATTACGTGTAAATATAACCTCTTCGCGTTCACGAGCATTGATAAATTCAACTACGCGATCCCGTGCATTTTCATAGTCTTCAGATGCTTCAATGGCTAAAATATGAGAACCACGATGTGGGTTACCATTACGTTGTGTCATATGTTCCACAACACGGTCAATTACGGACTGTGGAATTTGAGCAGTAGCACCGCTATCTAAATAGATAACACGATGCCCATTATGCTCTTTATGTAATATAGGAAAGTCTTTGTATGCTTCTGCAATTGGTCTCATAAAAACGCCTCTTTAAATTTTATTACGTACAGCTGCTAACGCTGCTTCTTCAATCGTTTCATCACCAATGCGATCAATAATAGGTCGAATCATAGATTCAACAATAATATGTTTTGCCTCTACCTCACTAAAGCCACGGCTCATGATATAGAACAATTTATTATGATCAATTTGGCCTGCACTTGCTGCATGATTACCAACTACATTATCTTCTTTACACAATAAAAGTGGTAACGAAACAGATTTTACAGTTGGATCTAACAATAAGCAAGTATCTTCTTCCGCACCTTCAGAAGCTGTTGCTCCATTAAGAAAATCAAGGGTCCCTCTGAAGGATTTTTTAGAATTGCCACTAAGAGCACCTAAGGTATGAATATCACTAAATGATTTTTTACCACCATGACTCATAACCATAGAAATATCAAATTTTTGCTCTTTATTACCAAGATAAGCAATGTCATGAACCATACGGGATTCTTGACCTACTAAATCATGATAGTAATTCAAGATGTTTTCACTGCCACCAATTTCAATATTGATGTATTCTACATCTGCTTTTTCTTCTAATTTAGTGTATCGATGCTCGATATGTTGTACATGTTCAGGCAAAAGATTTACCTTTTTTACTACAACCTTACCAGCTTCTTTCACATCGTATTCGTTTAAATAGCTAACATTTGTCAATGCATCGCCAGAACCAGTTACATAGAATTGTACTTCTAGCTCAGCACCTTCACCAACGATAAATTGGAAACGGTTTGCCACACGAGCATTAGCATCAATGCGGATGCCTACAACTTCTTTCGCCTTAGGAGGCACATTGATAGCATAACCTTCCGCTTTTTCAACTAATACTTGAACAGCTTCTTTATTAGCACCTTCATAATTACCATCTAGTAATGCTGTACCAACAGGTAATGGTGAAAGTATATCTTTATTCGCTTCCACAGCGATGGATTGTACCGCTGTATCTTCTCCAGCTAGAGAGCTTACAGTATGATTAACACGCAACCATCTGAATGTCGGTCTAGGGAGTTCATTAAATAGTAATTCGCTCATAATTCCTCCTTAACCGATAGAACCTTCTAATTCAAGATTGATTAGATTATTCATTTCTACTGCATATTCAAGTGGCAATTCTTTAGATATTGGCTCTACAAAGCCACGAACAAGCATCGCACGAGCTTCTTCTTCACTAATACCACGAGTCATAAGATAGAAAATTGCCTCGTCGGAAATACGACCGATTTTAGCTTCATGACCTAAATCCACATTGTCATTTTCTACGATAATAGCTGGGATTGTATCAGATTGAGACTCAGCATCAAGCATCAAGGATTCACAAGAAACGGTTGCTTTGGAATACTCAGCTTTAGGGCCAATCTTCAAAAGGCCACGATAAATTGCAGCGCCACCGGATTTAGAAATGGATTTAGAGTTTACATTACTTGTTGTATATGGTGCATTATGTACCACTTTACAACCTGTATCGAGGAATTGTCCTTCACCAGCGAATGTTACACCTGTAAATTCAGCATGTGCACCTTCACCGTTGAGAATACTCATTGGATACAAACAAGAAACTTTGGAGCCAAAGGAACCAGATACCCACTCAATTGTACCATTTTTACCTACTACACAACGTTTTGTGTTAAGGTTGTACATGTTTTTAGACCAGTTTTCAATTGTAGAATAACGCAATGTAGCATTATCTTTAACGAACAGTTCAACAGCGCCTGCATGAAGGTTAGACACATCATACTTAGGAGCAGAACAACCTTCGATAAAGTGCAATTTAGCCCCTTCTTCTACGATAATCATCGTATGTTCAAACTGACCAGCACCTGGTGCATTCAAACGGAAGTAAGATTGCAATGGAATCTCTACTTGTACACCTGCAGGAACGTATACAAAGGAACCACCAGACCAAACGGCACCGTGAAGAGCAGCCCATTTATGGTCTGTAGGTGGAATTAATGTCATCCAGTATTTTTTTACGATTTCTTCATGTTCATGTAATGCTGTTTCGATATCAGTATAGATAACACCTTGCTTAACAAGATCTTCTTGAATACTGTGGTAAACAACTTCAGAATCATATTGAGCACCAACACCAGCTAGAGATGTTTTTTCCGCTTCTGGAATACCTAAGCGGTCAAAAGTACTTTTAATTTCTTCTGGAACTTCATCCCAGTTTTCTTTCATATCTACTTTAGGCTTAACATATGTATGAATATTTGCCATATCCAAGCCCGAGATATCAGGAATCCAATTTGGAATACCCATGCGATTATAGATTTCCAAAGACTTTAAACGGAAATCGAGCATCCATTCTGGTTCATTTTTATTAGACCAAATCTCACGGATAATATCTTCTGTTAAACCGGCATCAGAGATATAAGAATATTCAAATTCGTTCTTTATATCATAGACGCCACGGTCCATATCCGCGACTTGGGTTTTCTTTCTTTCTTCCATTATGCCTCCTATGCTAATGCTTTGTATGCGTCATAACCTTTTTCTTCGATTTCACGTACAAGAGAAGCATCACCAGTTTTAACAATCTTGCCATTGATCAACACATGAACATAGTCTGGTTTTAGTTTTTGCAAGATTTGGTTATGATGAGTAATGATTAATACAGCATTTTCTTCGTTATGGAAACGTTGTACACCTTCAGATACGATACGAACCGCATCTACGTCAAGGCCAGAATCAGTTTCATCAAGAATAGCCAATTTAGGATTCAAAATGGACATTTGAAGGATTTCATTCTTCTTGCGTTCACCACCAGAGAAGCCTTCATTTACATAACGTTGCGCATAAGATAAATCAAAGGACAATTCATCCATTTTTTCTTTCAATTCTTTTTTGAAAGATAATGCACGTACATTTTCACCAGTAATTGTGGATTTAGCTGTACGAATGAAGTTTTCTACAGTAATACCAGGAATAGAAATTGGATTTTGGAAGGACATAAAAATACCCGCTTTTGCACGATCGTTTACTGCATCTTCCGTAATATCCTTACCATCAAAAATGATAGAACCACTATCTACTGTATATGTAGAGTTACCCATGATTGCATTAGCAAGTGTAGATTTACCAGCACCATTTGTCCCCATCACAACATGAATTTCACCTTTATTAATTGTTAAATCAATACCTTTCAAGATTTGTTTCTCTTCAACAGATACCTTTAAATCTTTTATCTGAAGTAATTCAGCCAAAATGTTCACTCCTTTTATTTGTATGTAACCATAAGAAACATACACTCGTTATATATAAAACGTATATACTGACACATATAAAAAGGCGGTACGCACTAACGTGAATACCGCCGTAATTCTCGCCAACTTAGCAAGTATGTGCATAACAATCTACACTCATTATACATTCTTATCTAAATGATAGCAAGATATTCCTACTAAAATATACAGGAATTAAAAGAATATCAAGTATTACATATATTGATAGGTTTTTATTAATATTAATTCTCATCCTATTCGATTCTCAATATTAAATTATAGGTTTGAAAAATCAAGAGTTCCAAATAAATCATCGTATGTTTCAGCACGACGAATTTGTGTAACAGAGCCATCTTTATGTAGCAATAGCTCTGCAGAACGTAATTTACCATTATAATTGAAACCCATAGAATGTCCATGTGCACCAGCATCGTGAATGATGACACAATCTCCAATATCAATTTTTGGCAGCTCTCGTTGAATAGCAAATTTATCATTATTTTCACATAAGGAGCCTGTTACATCATATATATGATCCTTGGGAGCATTTTCTTTCCCCATTACGGTAATATGATGATAAGAGCCATACAACGCCGGACGCATAAGATTTGCCATACAAGCATCTAAACCGATGTAATGACGATAAATATCTTTTTTATGAATAGCAGTAGAAACAAGGTAACCAAATGGACCTGTTACCATACGCCCACATTCATAAGCCAATGCTACATCAATAAGTCCATTAGCTACTAAAATCCGATTATACGCTTCTTCTACACCCTTGCTTAATGCGCGGAAGTCTACTGGTGTTTGTTCTGGTTTATAAGCTACTCCTACACCTCCACCTAAATCAATAAATTCAACAGTGATACCAAGTTCTTTTTTAATATCTACAGCAAGATTAAAGCAAAGCTCTGCTGTACCAACTAAACCGTCAATATCAAGTTCGTTAGATACAACCATTGTATGAATACCAAAGTGTTTTACACCTTTAGCTTGTAATTGTTTGTACGCTTCAAATATTTGTTCGCGTGTCATACCATATTTAGCTTCTTCAGGAAGGCCAATAATTGTATTGCCTCCTTCTTTTAAAGAACCCGGATTATAACGCACGCAGAATGTATCTGGCAAAGAGCCGTGATTTTTTTCTAAATATTCTATATGCGTAATATCATCAAGATTAATTATTGCACCCATTTCAAGTGCTTTTTTATACTCCACATATGGTGTGTCATTAGATGTGAACATAATATCATGTCCCGTAATACCCACCTTTTCACATAAAATGAGTTCCGCTAAGGAAGAGCAATCTGCACCAACTCCAAGTTTTTGTAATAAACGCATGATATATGGATTCGGAGTTGCTTTAACTGCAAAATATTGCTTGAATCCCTTATTCCAAGAGAATGCATTGATGAAAGATTTCATATTCTCAATAATTCCTTCTTCATCATAAATATGGAATGGAGTTGGATACTGAGCAATAATATTTTCTAATTGTTCTGACGTGAATGGAACTGTTTTTTTGTTCATGATAACCTTTCTACATAAATAAAAGACTCATCAGCCGATGAGTCTTTTATTCTAATTTCCTAATTATTTAAATAAAGCTTTATCTAAACTAAAGCGACCAGCACCAGCAAAGAATAACATAAGTGCACCAAAGCCTAATTGAGATGGGTAGTCCCAGCTAAAGAAACTACCATTCAAACTCACAATAGTCGCAGTTGCTAAAGTACCTACAACTAGAATAGCACCAATACGAGTAAATAATCCTACTGCAATGAGAATACCACCAATCATTTCTGCAAGTGCTGCCATAGTGCCTAGCATCTCATAACCACCGGATACACCTAAAGGTGCTAACATAGTCCCTACTTTGTAGAGCCCTTCAGCTCCGCTAAGCCATTTTAAATAACCATGATAAAACATGGAAATGCCCAATGCAAGGCGATAAATCAATAAGCCAAAGTTTACATAATTAGGTTTACTTTTAAAAATAAAGTTCAACATAGTGATCCTTCTTTCAATTCAAATATAGCAAATCGAATAAATTCGATACATTAATTATACTATTAGAGAATAACTATGTCAATAAGACTCACTATTAAATTCTATAGAATTATATCATACATTGTATACAAAATCAATTTTATCGATGTAATCAACATAATATAGTCAGCTTAAATACAATCATAGTTTTTTTGAAATTTAAAATATTACACCCTTACAATAGATTAATTTATCAGTAAAAATAATCCTAATGAATATGAAAAAATGTAATTCACAATTCATTAGGATTATTATATTTCTTATAAAATTAATTCTAAGCGGCTGATTACATCATACCGCCCATACCACCCATTGGAGGCATTGCAGGAACTGCTGCATTTTCATCTACCTTATCAGCTACGATTGTTTCAGTAGTTAATACAAGAGATGCGATAGATGCGGCATTTTGAAGGGCAGAACGAGTAACTTTTGCAGGGTCAACAATACCAGCTTTAACCATATCGATGTATTCTTCAGTTAAGGCATTGAAACCTACACCAGCTTCAGTATTTTTAACTTTTTCTACTACTACAGAACCTTCGAGACCAGCGTTGTATGCAATTTGACGAAGTGGTTCTTCTACAGCGCGTTTTACAAGGTTAATACCAGTTTGAACATCACCAGTAGCTTTCAATGTATTCAATGCAGGGATGATATCGATGAATGTAGTACCACCACCAGCTACGATACCTTCTTCGACAGCTGCACGGGTTGCGTTCAATGCGTCTTCAATGCGAAGTTTCTTATCTTTCATTTCAACTTCTGTAGCAGCACCTACTTCGATAACTGCAACACCACCGGACAATTTAGCTAGACGTTCTTGTAATTTTTCACGGTCGAAATCAGAAGTAGTTTCTTCAACTTGTGCACGGATTTGGTTAACGCGTTTAGTAATTACATCTTTATCACCTGCGCCATCAATGATTGTAGTTTCATCTTTAGTGATGCGAACTTGACGAGCTGTACCAAGATCTTCAAGTTCTACAGAATCAAGCTTACGGCCCATATCTTCAGTGATTACCGTACCGCCAGTTAAGATAGCGATATCTTCAAGCATAGCTTTACGACGATCACCGAAGCCAGGAGCTTTAACAGCTACAGCTTTGAATGTACCACGCAAACGGTTTACTACTAATGTAGCCAACGCTTCCCCTTCTACATCTTCAGCGATAATAAGAAGTTCTTTGCCTACTTTTACTACTTTTTCAAGTGTTGGCAACATATCTGCGATAGCACTGATTTTACGATCAGTAATCAAGATATATGGGTTATCCATAACAGCTTCCATACGATCAGGGTCAGTTACCATGTAAGGGGAAATGTAACCACGATCAAATTGCATACCTTCTACTACATTTAATGCAGTTTGCAAACCTTTGGATTCTTCAACAGTAATAACACCGTCATTACCAACCTTTTCCATAGCTTCAGCAATCAAACCACCGATTTCTTCGTCAGCAGCAGATACACTTGCAACTTGAGCAATTTCAGCTTTACCAGAAACTTTAATAGAGCGTTTTTTGATTTCTTCAACTAAAGTTTTTACTGCTGTTTCAATACCTTTTTTCAAAATCATTGGGTTAGCACCAGCTGCTACATTGCGCATACCTTCTTGAATCATAGCTTGTGCCAATACTGTGGCAGTAGTAGTACCATCACCTGCTACGTCGTTAGTTTTAGTAGCAACTTCTTTTACCAACTGAGCACCCATGTTTTCAAATGGATCTGGAAGTTCGATATCGCGAGCAATAGTTACACCATCATTTGTAATTGTTGGGGAACCGAATTTTTTATCCAACACAACATTACGACCTTTTGGACCTAATGTAACTTTTACAGCATTTGCTAATTGATCTACGCCACGACCTAAAGCACGACGAGCTTCTTCATTAAACAAGATTTCTTTTGCCATATGTATTACCTCCTAAATAGTAACACTATCCAATGTAACGAAATATATATACCCTTAGGCAATATTATAGGATGTATCATCAGTTTTTATAGTCATGTAGACTATAAATTAGCGATTATAATACTGCTAAAATATCGCGTTCGCTAATAATCAAATGAGTAGCACCATCAATTTCTAATTCGCTACCAGCATATTTTGCGAACATAACAGTGTCGCCAACTTTAACTTCTGGAGCTACACGTTGACCATTGTCATATACTTTACCAGCACCTACAGCTACAACTACACCTTCTTGAGGTTTTTCTTTTGCTGTATCAGGAAGGAAGATACCACTTTTAGTTTTTTCTTCTTTTGCTTCTAGACGGATAAGAACGCGGTCAGCTAATGGTTTTAACATATAATGTCACTCCTTTTTACTAGTTAATCTCCATAATTTATTAGCACTCTAACTCATCGAGTGCTAATTACAAGTATTATTATAACCGAAGTTAAAATAATTGCAAGTACTAATTTTGATTTTTTGACTTTTTAGATATTATTTGACTTATTAGACTGTTTAATAATGAGATTACATGTTTCTATAATAGATATTTGTTTATTCATACTTAAGGTGCGAATGCGATTATACGCTTCCGCTTCAGATATAGAATATAGTTCCATTAATATACCAGTTCCCTTTTGAATGATTTTACGATCTTCTAATGACTGTTCTAGCTCAGCCATCTTTTCGCGCAACTGAGCATCACTTTTATAGCGACCTAAAGCCATCTCTAAGGAAGGAACTAACTGTTCCTCCCGTACTGGTTTAATTAAATAGCCATATACACCAGAATCTCGAGCCTTATCGATTAAATCTTGCTGGCTATAACTTGTTAATAATACTACAGGTGCTTCATGGTGAAAGCCAATTTGACGTGCCGCCTCAATACCATCTAATTCTGGCATTTTAACATCCATCAATATAATATCTGGCTTATGTTTTTTACAAAGTTCTAAAGCTTCAACACCATTTGTACCTTCTGCAACGACTTCATGACCACAAGACTCAATAATATCTCGTAAATCCATACGTATTAGAGATTCATCATCCACGATTAAAACGCGCATTTATGCCTCCTTCTTCATATGTATCGTCACCAATACACCTGTACCAGTATTTTCTATGGATAAACTACCTTTCAACTCGTGGGCAACTAAATTATTAATAATAGTTAGACCTAAACGTTTATTAGATGTGAAAGAAAAATTGCTAGGCAATCCTTTACCATTATCCCAAAAGATTAGTTCGATACTCCCGTTTATATCCGTTACAGTCAAATGAATTTGACCATTTCTACCGTCTAACCCATGTTCTAAGCTATTCGTAATCAATTCATTAATAATAAGAGATACATAACTTGCCATATGAGAAGAAATTAGCATATCTTCGCCACTGTAAGTAAAAGTAACCTCTTGGTCTTGTCGCACCATACTCATACGCAACAATCGACATAATTCATCGTAGATCGATCGTATACCAATATAATCCTCATCGTAATGGGAGACTATATCGTGAACTAGAGCCATACTCTCGATGCGATTAATCCCCTCTTGGAGTGCTTGTTTTACCTCTGGCAAGCTAGAGCGTCTCGCCTCCATGCGCAATAAACCTGCTACTGTTTGTAAGTTATTTTTTACACGGTGATGAACCTCTTTGATAATGGAATTTTTAACTAATAATTCTTGTTGCTGTTTACTTTCACGAGTACAATCATGAAGAACTAAAAAGCACCTCGTTTCATTGCGCCCCATAGCAATAGGAATCATATGCTGACGAATTACCATATCTTGATAGATTTCTTCATTTGTAAGTATATTTCTATCTGATAATACCTGCTGTATAGCGGACATCTTTAAGGTACTGCTAAAAATTGATGAACCAACCAAGCGACGGTCAAAGCCTAATACATCTACTAACTTCATAGCTGCATCGTTAGCATACAGTATTTTATAAGTGTCGTCGAAAATAATTAAACCATCAAAATAGGACATGGGTTCGTAAGACAATATTTGTTCATCAGTAGCTGTCAGCATAAGACGTTGCATCGTATCAGACAAAACGTATTCTTGCTCATATTGTTCTGCCTTAATAGATGGTGATAATGTAAAAGATATGCCCCCAATAATACGACCTCCGTTGTCTACGATAGGAAAGACATGTTGACGCTGCTCGTCATCTAACCCGATAAGTGGCTGACCATCTTTCATCATAGTATGCCACGTATGACTGCCTTTTAATTGACGTGTAGTAATCCCTTGATCACTGCGTTCTATGCATAGCATATCTACACATTGTTGTGATCTTTCACCTTGTCCTGTCTCTAGTAGGGGTGTAAAAATCTGTATCCTTTGACGAGTTAAAGACTCGCCAAAGGATATGAGTTTACTAATATGCTCAAGTAATGAGGTTTGTAATGGTCCTAATGGTGTTCTATTTAAAATATCTTGACCAATATCCACGATTAATCCTCTTTCCAAGATACGTATCCAATTTCAACACTAGGCTTTGCATTCAATGTTAAATCGCCAAATTTACCGGCCTGCGCCATATAATAAGCTCGACATCCAATCATGGCCGCATTGTCAGTAGACAAAATTTTATGTGGTTTGTAATAAGTAAAACCTTCTTCTACACACATAGCTTCTAAAGCCTTTTGTAATCCTTTATTGGCTGATACACCACCAGCAATAGTAATACGACTTTCACCTAAAGTATGTGCGGCATCTTTCGTCTTTTCTACTAATACATCAACGATGGCCTTCTGGAATGATGCGGCCACATCAGATTGATTGATAGGTTCATTCTTTTGTTGCTTACTATTTAAATAGTTTAAAACGGCAGACTTTAAACCACTAAAGCTAAATTCAAAATTACCTGGTTCACTTAAAGCCTTTGGAAATTCAATAGCCTCTGGATTCCCTTCAGCGGCAAGGGCATCGATATGAGGGCCCCCTGGATAAGGAAATCCCATGACCCGTGCAATCTTATCAAAAGCCTCGCCAGCTGCGTCATCTCGTGTTTGACCAAGAACATCAAATTCTTCATATCCTTTTACATGTACTAACATGGTATGACCACCAGATACAACGAGACTTAAAAACGGAGGCTCTAGTTCTGGATTAGCTAAAAAGTTAGCAAAAATATGACCTTCCATATGGTGCACTGGCACCAAGGGTATCCCTGTAGCAAAAGATAGTCCCTTTGCTGCAGCAACACCAACTAATAAAGCCCCTACAAGACCTGGCCCATACGTAACACCAATATGATTGATATCTTGTAGAGTCACATTCGCATCACGTAATGCTTGGTCTATAACGGGTATAACTTGTTCTATATGATGACGTGATGCAATTTCAGGTACAACGCCACCAAATTTTCTATGTATTGGTACTTGACTTGAAATAACATTAGACAAAACGGTGCGCCCGTCCTTAAGGACAGAAGCAGAGGTTTCATCACAGCTACTTTCCAAGGCTAATGTGTATATACTCATTCTATTTCCTCTGAAACAAGAGACATAATATAAGCATCTTCCGTAGGCTCTGAATAATAATCTTTACGAATTCCTTTTACAGAAAATCCTAAATTTCTATACATAGCCAATGCTGCTAAATTAGATATGCGCACCTCTAAGAAAATTTCTTTCATACCTCTCATAAGACATTCATCTATTAATTGCTTGGTAAGTTTTGATCCATATCCCTTACCTCGTGCGGAAGGAATAATAGCGATATTCGTGATTTGACCTTCATCGTATACAAGCCAAGCACCTGCATATCCAACAATTTTGTTCTCCTCACAAATTACCATATATAATTTATTTGATGCCCCTTCTAACTCAACGAGAACAGATTCTAAACTCCAAGGAACAGAAAAAGACTGTTGTTCAATAGCATAGATAGCTTGAGCATCATCTATTGTAGCCAAACGAATCTCCATTATTCGACTCCCCCTGCCTCAGTAACTATAACTGCAGGATTTTGGTTCAACATTTCAGGATTATCCTTATGGCGTTCTTCCCATAACACTTCTGCTTCTGACCGTCGAATATAATAAGGAACCATATCCATAGGGTCAGAACTTTCTTCAGAGACTACCAATCTACGGCCAGTCAGTAATAGAGAACTAGCTTTTGGAATACGTTGCGATATATCTAAAATCGTTAAATTTGTATCACTTTCATCTAGTAGCTTCTCTATTCGCTTAACGCCATCCCCAAGGAATACAACATGCTCTTCAGATGCTCGGAGTCGATCTAATAAATCATTAGCAGCAATGACAAAAGGTTCCTCTTTGCAGACTAGTTCATTACCATCATATTTGTAGATACCTGCATAGACATGTTTCTTCTGAGCATCAATAACGGTACAAATCGTGCGGTCTGTATAAACTACATTACGAGCTAAACTATCCATGGTCATTACGCCATATAAAGGAATTTGTAAGGCATAAGCCATAGCTTTTGCTGTCCCCATACCAATCCGTAACCCTGTAAAAGAACCAGGTCCAATGCTGACCATAATACCTTTTAATTCACTTTTTTTAACTTGAGAGGCTCGTAATAACATATCAATATGAGGTACCAACTGCTCAGAATGAGTCAATCCAGATTGAATGGTCAATTCCCCAATTAGGCAACTTTCATCCATTAAAGCCACACTCGACACGAGTGAGCTCGTCTCAATTCCCAACCACATATGGGCCTCCTATTTCTACTAAATCATCCGCTGTAAGGTAATCACTAACTAATGTAATGGATCGGTTTGTATCATCAATGCGCGTTAAATAAATCCATAGTGTTTCATCAGGCAATTCATGAGGGAATTTATCAGCCCATTCTACAATGGATACGCAATCTTCTGTATATTCATAAAAGCCAATATTTTCCAGTTCACTAATATCTTCCAAGCGATATACGTCAAAATGATATAAATGAGTTCGATTCACATCATAGGTATTCATGATGGCAAAGGTAGGACTTGTAATTTCTTCAGTAACCCCAAAGCCCTTTGCAATGCCTTGTGACAAATGTGTTTTTCCTGTCCCCAAGTCACCACTGAGTGCTATACAAAGAGGATGCCCATTATGTTTAACCCATTCGCCTAATAATTGGCCAAATTGTTGTGTATCTTCTACTGTATGAGTCTCTAATTGGACCTGAACCTTATCCTTCATGAAAATGATTATATCCTTTCGCTTCTACAGTCTTAATCGTTTTATCAGGTGTTACCATTTGAACCCGAGGAGGGCCAGATAAAACTTCTCCAATCAACGTAATGCCTGCTAGCTTTTCCAATTCCGAAAGTAGTGATTTTGGCGCTGTAAAGACTAATTGAAAGTCTTCACCACCATACAAAGCATAATCTACTGGATTAGTTTGTAAATGCTTAGCTAATGCGTAAGTCTCCTCATGGAGAGGAATTGCTTGTTCTTCGATTACAATGGATACATTACCAGCTACAGCAATTTCATTCAATTCACTTCCTAGTCCATCGCTAATATCATTCATACTATGGATACCAAGTCGTCGCAATTTTTGCCCCAATTCAATCTGTGGTTCGGGACGTTGATGCCCCACTTTGGTCATATCATAGCCTACTAAATTATATGATAACGCTCCTAAGCCTGTAGCTGCATAACCTACATAGTTTGTAACACCTACAACATCTCCTACTTTCGCACCACTTCGCATAACCGCAGTGCCTTTAGGAACCTCTCCGATAATTGTTACAGTCCAAACCATGGGGCCTTCCGTACGTACCGTATCTCCACCCAATATATTGAGTTGATATCTCATACATTGATCTTTAATTCCCCTATAAATTTCATCAAGAATGACTGTATCAACATGGTCTGGTGCGGCTACAGATAATACAATTTGTCTAGGTATACCACCCATAGCCGCAACATCACTTAAATTAGCCGTCATAAGGCGATACCCTACATCATAGGGCATCATATAGTGAAAGCTAAAATGAACACCTTCCACCATTGTGTCAGTGCTTATCAATTGCTCTGTATTTTGATCTGCTTTATAAATAGCACAATCATCACCAATACCGTACACTACGGTATTAGGATTATAAATCGTGTTATCTTGAATTTGACGAATGAAATTAAATTCCCCTACATCTTTTAATTGCATCTGATCACCTAATTTCCGATTATTACTTATTGTATTGTAACATATATAAAAGACAACAAAAATAGCAGATAGTTGATATATCAACTATCTGCTATAAATGTCCTTAAAAGAATTATTTTTTAATTAGATTCGTCATTCTCTTAACAGGTTCTTTAGTATCAAAGGAACCTACAGTTGGCACCTTTTTACCATTATTGACGAATAGAACACCATTAATATTATCAAAGGATGTCAATGTATTTACAATAGCAGCCATTTGTAACTTAACAGTTAAGTCTCCGCCATTACCCTTTACGAATGCATCATTTACTTCAACAGAAGCAATACCATCTTTTACAGTAACAGATGTAATTTCAATATCCTTAGAGAAGACTGGATATTTTTGTGCTCTATCAGCATTTAACATTGCTAAAAGAGCTGCTTTAGGCGTAACTTTATTCGCCTCTATCTCAACGGTAGTTTGTTTTACCCCAGAACCATCCTCTGTAGGAACAAAGAAGGCCATCTTAACCTTTTCTTGAGATACTTTACTTGTTTCTGCATCCTTATTGACTTTCGTCTCTTGCGTAGGTTCACTTTTACCTGTTGTAGGAGCTTGTTCATGTGTACAACCCACTACAAATGCCAGCATACCTACACAGAGAATCGATAGAACTTGTTTACGTAATTTCATCGATTAACCTCCAAAGTAATTAGCAATACCATTTGCAATGCGGTTAGCAAAGTCTTCTTGAGTTTGAGGAGATTGTAGCACACGTTCCTCATTAGGGTTAGAAATAAAACCAAGCTCTACAAGAATTGCAGGCATATTAGAATGTCTCAACACGTATAAGTTACCTTCTTGAATGCCACGATCACCATTGAAACCAGGTGTGTTAGCAATTTGAGATTGTACCTTTTGTGCTAATCGAGCATCATTACCGGTTTTGCTATAGTAATATGTTGCAATACCACCAACGCTAGGATTATTAAATGCGTTGATATGAACGCTTACAAGAGCATCAGAATTACTACGGTTAGCCACGTTAACACGAGCCCCCAATTCATCAACACCGCTTGCATTAGGGCCATATACATCTACATCGGTAGTACGAGTCAAAAGTACTTTAGCACCACGATTTTCTAAAGATTTTTTCAAATACATAGAAATTGGTAGTGTAATGTTTTTCTCTTGTACACCGTGAGGTCCAATAGCACCAGAATCACTACCACCATGTCCTGGGTCAATAGTAATTGTTTTGCCAGATAAACCACCACTAGTAGAGTATTTACCAGATCCTGTAGGTACATTTTTTGCTGGATGCGCAGATTGAGATGGCTTTTTACCATAGTAAGCAGGCTTAGCTACAGCACCTTTTTTCTGAACATCAACAACGATACGATACGGTTTCTTATTAACCGTATCTTTTTTCAAGGAAAAAACCTTTACATCACTAGTATCAATAGATGAAGGTGTCTTGATTGTTACTTTAACGTCTCTGCCATCTTGTGAAAGTTTAGCAGAGCTAGCAATAGCTGAGTCCATAGAAATGTTCTCTTTAGCCGTCTTTAGCTTTGTATTCTTTAAAGTAACAGTCGTAGTTTTCCCATCTTTGCTAATTGATGCAGATGCCTTTATAGGTGCCGATAAGTCCATAACAATACGAACATATGGTACAGGTGCATCTGTTCTAGTCACCCATCGAGCATCTTCCAAATTAGCTGCCTTTGCTTGAGTCAATAATAAAGGTATCGCCATCAAGACTGCAAGGCACATTAAAAATAGTTTACGCAATACATTCACTCCAATCTAACTGACATACATAGTGTCCAAACCATAGAGATGAGTCGATGATATTTTTATCTATCAAAATCTCATCGTTCCAATCTATCCATAAACTAATGTTAGATTATAAATAGATTATTTCATACAAACATGAAGATTAGTATGCCGATTACACATATTACTATATAAAGACCTTATACAGAATACACAAAAAACAGTTTCATAAAATTATTTTTTGTATAAGTAATCAAAACTAACGTTCAGTTGTAATTTGCCATTCATTCCCATCCGTACTAATATGAATACGCCCCATCGTATCTGTACGGTAAATAGCAATATTATTTTCCTGTAAACGACGTAATGTCACATCGTGAGGATGACCATACTTATTATACATGCCATTTGAAATTAATGCACTTTCAGGCCTAATAGATTTCAAAAAATCTTCAGAGCTACTTGTACGAGAACCGTGATGACCTACCTTAAGAATACGAGAAAACAATCTAGAATTCTGCTCTTTTATAAGTTTTTTCTCTTCTTGTAATTCAGCATCACCCGTAAAGAGCATAGAAAATTTACCGAAGATTAATTTACCTACAATAGAATTATTATTAAGATCTGTCTCTCCTTTTTTATCAGTCAAAGGTTCAACCCAAGGAGCATATACTACAAAGACAGCACCATGTCCAAAATCAACTACATCTCCACTTCTCAAAGTAGTTCGTTGAATTTTATTTTTCTCAATCCATTTTTCATAGGTTTTGTACATATTATTATCAACGGCAATACCATCATCATATACATGTTCAATAGGCATAGCCTTTGCAATAGCATAAAAACCACCCATATGATCAGCATGAGGATGCGTGATAATAATATTTTTTAACTTCGTTACACCCATAGCTTTAAGTTGGGCCACAATATTTTCACGATGTTCTATATCACCAGTATCAATCATGCTATACTCATCGCCTACCTTAAGCAATATAGCATCCCCCTGACCAATATCTAGCATATATACATCTAGCTTACCTTCAGGGGTAGTCGTTTTAGTATCGATTGAGTAAGTCCCATTAGCGTTAGTAGTTACTTGATTTGCTGCGTTTGCTACATCATTATTTGTGCATCCTGCAATGGCGAAGATAGGAATACATAATACTAGCAAGAAAACTATAAATCGTTGTATTCTATTTGTCATTCATAATCTCCCAACAATTCACTAATAACACAACCTAAAGAAGTACTGACATCACTCGGAGTATAACCCCAACTCTTTGTTTCATTCAGAATATCTGCACTACGACTATGTACATATACACCAAGAACAGCACTATCTTGTAGTGAATAACCCTGACTTATAAAACCAGCAATTACACCGGTCAGCACATCTCCCATACCGCCAGTACCCATGCCCGCATTACCGATAGTATTTACATACACTGTTCCATCAGGTAATGCCACAATTGAAGGAATTCCTTTTAGTACAAGAATAACTTGATGAGCCTTAGCAAATTCTCTAGCCAACGTGATATAATGACGCTCAATCCATTTAATAGGTAAATCAATAAGTCTACTAAATTCACCTAAGTGAGGTGTCATAACACAATAAGGTAGATCTTGTTTCACCGCGTATATAGACTCAATCTCACCATCGCGCAAGGCATCTTTATTAACACAACCAACATGTCCCAATGCATACAAAGCATCAGCATCTAGTACTAATGCTCCTTCGTAAGCATCTAAAATATGATCCACTAAATCACAGATTTCACGGGTGCGACCTAAACCAGGTCCCATAGCAACAACTTGGCGACAATCAAAAAGTTCTTTATTAGTCTCTGTGGAACTAACCATCACCTCAGGTATGACACGGCTTTGTACAATCTGTTTAATTATTTTGGGTACAGCTAATGTTACTTTACCAGCACCACTATGAACTGCCGCTTCAGCAGCCAAAATAGGGGCTCCTATCATATCATTTGAACCACCAATAATTAAAGTGTTTCCATTGACGCCTTTATGCGCCATTGGGATACGATAGTTGATAATTTTTTCAGCTAAATCAGAATCAATGGTTAAAGTTCTAACATGTTCACCCAGTACATGCTGCCAAGGAGCCCCCAATGGAGCAACCACTGAGGTTCCTCCTATAGCCTTTCCGGGATATAATAACAAACCTTGTTTGATTGCCCCAAAAGTAACAGTATAATCATAGGTCAGTGTGCCTTCTGCTACTTGACCAGTAGTAGCATCCAAACCTGCAGGTACATCAATAGCCCACAAATCAAAATTATACTGACTACGCATAGTATCAATATCGTTCAATATATCGATAGTCACCTCTCTTAACCTTCCAGTAAAGCCCGTTCCCATGATGCCTTCCACAGCGATGGCTACGTTGGACCAATCATTGAATTCATCATACATATCGATGCTACAGCCCATAGCTTTGCAGCGCTCAATTTGCAGTGCAAAAAGATCACTACACTTTTTTATATCTCCTACTAGTACAATTTGTGCTGGTACGCCTTGCTCCATCAAATGGCGAGCCGCTACAAGGCCATCTGCCCCATTATTACCCTTACCACATATGAATAAAACAAAACTATTTATGGAACGGCCATTATTCAGGGAAAATAAATCGTACTCTCCCCATAAGGCATCTACGATACCACGTCCAGCATTTTCCATGAGGATTTCTAAAGAGATTCCTAATTGCTTAGGAACCTCTCGATCTATAAATCGAGCATCTTCTGTAGTTAAAATATTCATCTTATGCTCCTTCAAGTATAACTGTACTCATTGCATAATCCTTGCAATGACTAATCGATACATGAATATCAATATAACCTGATGTTTCGTAAATATCTTTGAAAGTATCTTGTAAACGAATTAAGGGTGCGCCCCATTCATCATGATAAATCTCTATATCTTGCCATGATCCATGCCTCATCCCTGTGCCTAAAGCTTTAATAAAAGCCTCTTTTGCAGCATATATACCTGCAAAGGATTCGTAGCATCCTTTATTCCGACTTTTACAATATTCAATCTCATGAATCGTATAAACGCGCGCTTTAAATGAACTTGATTTCTCTATAGCTTGACGTATACGGTCAATCTCTATAATATCATTCCCTAATTTCATAATAGCTCCTAAAATACCCTAATACTATTATTATACACTCATAAAGGGGATTAAAACATGGGTAATATCTAGACATTTACCGAAAATGGTAGGCTAGACAAACTATAAATTTCAACTTTACCTTTGCGATTAACCGCCATATACATTTGACCATTTCTACAATCCATGTCTTCTACTTCCATTCCAGAAGCATAAGGGCTAATATTTTTAACAACCCCCTCTTCATCGACGTATACAAAGGTTGTCAACGTTGTAAATAAAGTATTTCCATTAGTTGCGTAAGCACCGTTATTATTTAAGTTTGTATGGTTAGCATCAATTTTATAAGAACGAATACGATTAAAATTGGAGTCGTAATAATTAATTGTCCGTTCAGAGTTTGTTAAAGGCACAATTGATACATATTCATTGCGTACTTTATCATATGCAAAATTAAAAACTTTCTCTTTTAGTTTAATCGGTGCTTCAACAATCATGCTATCCGCTTCAATAGGAGTAAGGTTATATCCGTCTACAACAGCATTTGTTGTATAGTAACGATTATTGACAGAATTATAAGTTAAGGTATTCATATGACCTAATAAACTTTTATAACTATACTCATATTTTGCAACAACAGTAAAAGTTTTTGGATTAATTTCATAAATAATTTGCTTCGTATTATCTGAATTAATACAAGCTAAAGCAAAAACGTCTTTTTTGGAATTATAACAAAATCCTTGGCACTGATTTACAGATCCATCTAATGGTATTTCTGCCAAGCGAGATAATGGCAATGGCATCTGTACAGCGCTAACCTGTTGAGTAAGTTTAGGAATATCGAAGATATTTGTAATATAATCAATTACACCTTGATCCATACTGTCACCTCATGAAATTAATAATGTATATTATAGTATATAAATTCATAAATATAAAAATAGGCGGTAAGACAAAAGTCTTACCGCCTAATGTTGGTGCCGGAGGTGGGACTTGAACCCACACGGTGTTACCCGCTTGATTTTGAGTCAAGTGCGTCTGCCATTCCGCCACTCCGGCGTATCGGAACATTTGTTATTATACAGACATCCCTAAGCAATGTCAACATATTTTTTATATTTCATCTAAAATATTTTGAACCCTTTTCATATCCGTATCACATTGTTGTTTCCATGTAAGTGCGACACCTGTAATATAGCCTTTACGGGCAAATTCTACATCTGTAGGAACACTTTCAGCACCATAGTCTAGCTCGCCAGCTAACCAATAATAATCCTGTCCTCTTGAATTAATGCGAGCTTCGATAATATTACTGTAGGTTTGTAAGCCTTGGCTCACCATTTTAAAATGGTCCCAATCACATGTGCCACGTAATGGGAAGTTCACATTTAGTAAACCGCTAAACTGACCCGCCACATAAATTTTCTCAATCAATTCATGTATAAATGGATGCATCTCGTCTCCCCGTTCAACAGAATATCTCTCAACAGATAATGCTAAACCGGGAATACCGTAAAAACCACTTTCCATAGCTGCCGAAACAGTGCCGGAATACAATACATCAGAGCCTAAATTAAATCCATGATTAATTCCAGAAATTACAAGATCTGGCATATCATCAGTCAATAAATAACTGAGGCCGAACTTCATGCAATCGGACGGCGTTCCCGTTAGAGCATAAAGGCGAGGATTTTCATCCTCGCCATTGCAAGCATCTAATTTCAATGGAACCTCGGTCGTCAATGCATGGGATTTAGCACTTTGCTCATTAGCAGGTGCTACAACGGTAATTCTATAATATTGACTTAAATACGATGCAAGATGACGTAAACCATCTGCTAAAATGCCATCGTCATTACACATTAAAATATGCATAGTCACTCCTACAGATTCTATTTTTCATTCTTATTCATATTGCCCATACGTGTTAATTTAACATCATCTAAGCCCACAGCTCTCGTATGGACTGTATGAGACCATACCTTATTATGACGGCGGAACCACCCTAAAATATTTACTGGAATCCAAGAATAAACAAATAATGGATATAGTAAATAGTAGAACCAAATCTTTGGTGGTACCTTGATTTTCAACAATACAATTAATGGGAATAGATATTGACCAACACCTATAATTGTCCATACAGACATAGGCATAATTTGATACAAAATATTTGTATAAATTGGAGTATACGCATTGATGTAGGATAACACCAAGTATACGGTTGTCAACAATAAGAAATAAGGTTGACTCACTTGGAATATACCATCCAAAATCATAATATTCCCTGTTTTGATACCAATAGCAAATAATTTAGGAATATATCGACCCGCACAGTCAAATTGCCCCTGAGCCCATCGTAAACGTTGTCTGCAAGAAGCCATCATAGTCGTAACCTTTTCATCGTATACGATAGCATCATGCCCCCAACAAGTACGGATACCATGAGTCAATAGTTTCATGGAAAATTCCATATCTTCGGTTAAGCTATTGCAATCCCAACCGTATTCGCGAATAATAGATGTACGAATACACATGCCTGTACCACCTAAAGCCGTAGATAATCCAAGACGATATTTTGCTAAATGCCACATATGGTTAACCATCCAAAAGGCGATAGAGAACGTACCGGCTACCCAAGAGTCAGTTGGATTTTTAGAGTTCAAGTAACCTTGAATTACAGACTCACCTTTTTCAAGATGATCATTCATTTCTAACATAAATTGAGGATGTACTAAATTATCGGCATCAAAAATCAGGAATGCATCATATTTCCGATCCATTTGTTCTACCCGATCAAACATCCACCCCATGGCATAACCTTTACCAATTTCTTGTTTATTTTCACGTGCATGTACATTAGCACCAGCAGCACTTGCTACTTCCGCAGTCTTATCTGTACAGTTATCGGCAACTACAAAAATATCGTACAGATCATCTGGATAATCTAGGCCACGTAAGTTTTTAACTAACTCACCAACAACAGCTTCCTCATTATGAGCGCATACAACGATGGCAAAGGAATTTTTAGGGGTATAATTTTTATGTACTCGCGATCGCCACATCCCTACGACAGCGAGTATAAAATAATAAACCGTATAAATTACGATTATTACCTGCATAGGAATCAGTAATAGATCCAGTAGGTAATTCATACTATTCTCCTCCACACATCTATTTACGCACTATATTTAAAGCCCCGTTAATAAGCCCAAACATTACATAACCAGCAAAAATCATAACGGCCCATGTATGCCAATCATACACGAGACAAGCTACAACAAATATGGCTGTGAGTACAATAGAAAATTTATTGATATAAATCTCACTTTTACCTTTAAAATCGGGATATTTAACTTCACTAACCATAAGGAGACCTATACCAATCATACAAATTACCAACACAAATTGAGGTACCGATACGCCACACAATACGTAAGTCGCTGCTAAACATCCAGCGGCTGGAATTGGTAAACCTTCAAAATAGCCATGAACTTCGTCAGTTTTAATATTAAATCGCGCTAAACGAAATGCACCAAGCACTGCAAAAGCTAATAGTGGCACATATGCAATCCATCCTAAACCATATAATTCTTTCATATAAAGCATATAGGCAGGCGCTACACCAAATCCCACTACATCAGACAGAGAATCAAGTTCCCGGCCCATTGGTCCTGCAACTCCTAAAGCTCTTGCTACGCGCCCATCTAACCCATCTGCTACTAAAGACAATAATATACATATGGCTGCGCAGAATGTATTATTAGTAGCAGACAACGTAATACCAAGAACACCAAATGCTAAGTTCGCACTAGTAAATAAATTTGGAATAATAGATTTATTCATGTAGTAACCTCCCGATAACAGTATCACCGCCTGTAATATGTTGACCTTTTTCCACGAACAACTCTACATTCTTATCCATATAGAGCTCAGTACAAGAACCGAATTTAATCATCCCGTACAATTGGCCGCGTTCAAGCACGCTATCAAGGTCTGTCCAAGATACGATACGACGCGCTAAAAGGCCCGCAATTTGCGTTACTAATACGGAAGTACGATCATTTTCAATACAAATAGTATGACGTTCATTTTCAAAACCTACATCATCTTTGAAAGCTGGTAGGAAACTCCCCATCGTATAGTGACGATACGTAATTTTACCATCAATAGGCGCACGATTAGCATGCACGTCAAAAACAGATAAGAAAATAGTTACCTTTTTACACTCTTTGTGTAAGTAAATATCTTCGTATACATCAGAAATATCCATGATTTTACCGTCTGCTGGGGATAAAATCAAATCTGGATCTTGAGGGATTACACGTTTAGGATTTCTAAAGAAATTGACGAAAAATAATGCCAGAATAAATGAAATAATCGCAATTACATAATGTCCTAAATATCCTAACACCACAGTGATAATGAGCATAGCTCCTATCAGAGGAAACCCTTCCTTAATTATTGGTCCTGTAGGCACGATTCAACACTCCTCTATTTATTTCTAATAACGGTCCACATAAACTTTGGAATAGCCAACATGCGGCCAATCCGTTGAGGTTCTAAATATAATCGATACAACCATTCAAGTCGATTTTGTTGCATCCATTCTGGGGCCCGAGGAATATTACCTGCCAAGACATCAAAGGAACCACCAATTCCGATGGCAACTACGCCATCGAGGTGACTCAACTTTTCTGCAATCCATTGTTCTTGCTTTGGCACACCTAAGGCAACAAATACCAATTTTGCCTTAGATTCAGCTATAGATTTAATGATTTCTTGTTCCTCTGCACTATCAAAGAATCCGTCATGAATTCCTGCTATATTTAATACACCTACCTGAGCAGATACATTATCAATCGCTCGTTGAGCAACACCTGGTGCCGCCCCCAAGCAGTATACAGGAATTTGATGAGTCGCCGCAACTTTAAACAATTCCTTAGTTACGTCTACGCCTGTTACACGTTCAGGCACATGTTCTCCTTGACGCTCTGCAGCCCACAAAATGCCAGCCCCATCGGGAACGACGAGACTAGCATTATTCAATATGGAGTGCAATGTAGGATTTTCATTAGCCAACATAACCATTTCTGCATTAGCCGTTGCTACTAAATGTAGCCCCGGCTGTTCAGTTAATTGTAAAATACGTTGGACTGCCTCATCCATTGTGACACAATCGATAGGCACAGATAAAACAGAAATACGTTTATTCAATGTAATACTCCATTATCAACCACTATAATTTGGTGCTTCAACGGTAATGCTTACATCATGCGGATGACTTTCTTTCAAACCAGCCGCTGTAATTTGAATGAATTGAGTGTTTTCAATCATTTCTTGGATGTTATGACATCCGCAATACCCCATACTTGCACGCAAACCACCAACCATTTGGAAAATTGTATCGGCCAACATACCTTTATATGGTACTCGACCTTCTATACCTTCAGGAACTAATTTCTTAGCTTCTGTTTGGAAATATCGATCTTTACTACCAAGTTTCATAGCCCCTAGACTACCCATGCCTCGATATACTTTATAAGAACGGCCTTGATAAATCACTGTTTCTCCAGGGCTTTCATCAGTACCCGCTAAAATATTACCCATCATAACTACATTAGCACCAGCCGCAATAGCTTTAGCAATATCTCCAGAATATTTAATACCCCCATCAGCAATGATAGGAACTCCATAACGACGCCCCACTTGAGCAGACTCATAGACTGCCGTAATTTGAGGGACCCCAATACCAGCAATAACACGAGTTGTACAAATAGAACCAGGTCCTATACCAACCTTAACTGCATCAGCTCCAGCTTCGATAAGAGCCTCAGTGCCTGCTGCAGTTGCCACATTACCTGCAATTACAGGAATATGAGGATACGCCTGTTTAATGTCCTTCAACGTACGAAGAACACCTGCAGAATGCCCATGGGCAGTATCAACAATAATTACGTCAGCTTTAGCAGATACAAGCGCATCAAGTCTATCATACAAATCTTGAGAAACACCTACTGCGGCACCAACTAATAATCGACCACTGCCATCCTTTGCTGCATTTGGATATTTAGTCGCTTTTTCAATATCTTTAATCGTAATTAAGCCTTTTAAGTTACCATCGCCATCTACAAGAGGTAATTTTTCAATACGATGTTCGCTTAAAATAGCTTTCGCCGCTTCAAGAGATGTACCTTCCGGTGCAGTAACAAGGGAATCTTTTGTCATGCATTCCCCGATTTGTCGGCTTAAATCAGTTTCAAAACGCATATCGCGATTTGTAATGATCCCTACTAGTTTACCATGTTCTGTGATAGGTACACCAGAAATTTTATATTTTTCCATAATTTCTGCTGCATCAGATAGTAAATTTTGAGGACTTAAGAAAATAGGATCAACGATAACACCATGTTCAGAGCGTTTTACCTTGTCAACTTCATGAGCTTGCTCTTCAATAGACATATTTTTGTGGATAACGCCAAGACCTCCTTCACGAGCCATAGCAATCGCCATCCGTGATTCGGTAACCGTATCCATCCCAGAACTAATCATAGGAATATTTAATGTAATGTCACGAGTTAATTGAGTTTTTAACTCTACTTGATTAGGCAGTATATCAGAAGCTGCTGGTATTAATAATACATCATCAAAAGTTAGTCCACGCATACCGAATTTATCGTCTCTCATATTTCTTTCCTTTCCGTATAATAAAACAAAACTACGACCCGCCTAGTCCCTATGGACTAGGCGGTCAGTCGTAGCCTTAGCGTTCAGACCGCAAAATGCCGCCTTCCATATAATCATCTTTTTTCATATCTACGAAGATAACTTTTACTGCATCAGCAGGAACATTTACGATATCAACCGCAGCTTTTGTGATTGCTTCACCTAATTGTTTCTTTTGTTCTTTTGTGCGCCCTTCTACAAGCTCTACATGAATAATTGGCATATTAACCTCCATAGATGAAAAAATGAAATAAATTGTTTGTTCTATTATACGGTATGAGGAACATATAGACAAGGGAAAAAGCCAGATAAAATCTAATATTATCAATACTTATGTACTTATTATTCCTACCTCTTAATTATACAATATTCTTAGGAATTTTTCACCAAATCTTTTTTCTAATTCTTCTTTCATGACAGATTCTAATTTTTCTATTCCAAATTGATTTGCAAAATCTAGTACATTCTTACGAGCCTCTACTAAAATTTCAATATCTTTAATGATATTTGCAACGCGTAAATCTGGCAGCCCCGATTGAGCTAAACCAAATAATTGACCAGATCCGCGAAGCAATAAATCTTGCTCTGCAAGCTCAAATCCATCCTGGATTTGTTCCATCAGCTTTAAACGCTCTTGACTTACATCATTTTTAGAATCACTAACAAGAATACAATAGGACTGATGAGCGCCACGACCTACACGGCCCCGCAACTGATGTAGCTGAGACAGACCAAATCGCTCTGCCCCTTCAACGCACATAATAGTCGCATTTGGCACATTAACACCCACTTCGATAACTGTTGTAGAAACAAGTAATGAAATTTCACCCCTATGGAAGGCATTCATCACTTCATCTTTTTCACTCGGCTTCATACGACCGTGAACGAGACCCACTTCATAGGCCTTATAAAAGTACTCTTTTAATTCTAGATACAATTCCTCAGCGGCTTGCAAGTCTAATTTTTCGGATTCTTCTACAAGAGGGCACACCACGTAGACCTGACGCCCTTCTGCCATTTCCTTGCCGAAGAAAGTGCGTAATCTATCTTTATAAGAACTATCTACAGCATATGTTTTAACTGGTTTTCGACCTGGTGGCATTTCTTTGATTAAGGATACTGCCAAATCACCATATACGGATAATGTCATGGTACGAGGAATCGGTGTAGCCGTCATGATAAGCACATGAGGATATGTCCCCTTTTGTTGTAATCTTGCCCGTTGGTCTACACCAAAGCGATGTTGCTCATCGATGATAACAAGGCCCAAATTATGAAAATTAACCCCCTCTTGGATAAGAGCATGCGTTCCAATAATCATATGGATTCTGCCATCTGCTAAGCCCTCATAGATGCATTCTTTCTCTTTTTTCGTAGAGGAGCCAGTTAATAGTTCTATGGTAATACCTAAATTAGCACATACAGTTCGTATCCCTTCATAATGTTGAGCCGCTAGAATTTCCGTAGGGGCCATCAATGCCCCCTGATACCCATTTTCGATAGCTTTTAATAAACCCAAGGTAGCCACAACGGTTTTACCTGAGCCTACATCACCTTGCAACAAACGTTGCATAGGTCGTTCGTCTTCCATATCAATACGAATATCCTCTAACGCTCGTTGTTGATCACCCGTTAAGGAAAACGGTAAATTCCCTATACACCGAGTCATTAGTTCCCCGTTTTGTCCCATTTTAGGACCTCTGTGGCATTGCTCTTTATTTCGCAATAAAGCTAAGCCAGCTTGCATGACGAACAACTCTTCATAGGCCAATTGATGACGAGCCTCTTCGTAGTGCTCTGAAGAGTCTGGGAAATGCATCATCTTAAAAGCATCATATCGACTCATATAATGATGAGCTTCACGAACCTCCACAGGTAAAATCTCTGATAACTCATGATTAGCTGCAAACCAATTGCGTACGGATGATCGTACCACAAATTGGGATACCCCATCAGCAAGTGCGTAAATAGGAACGATACCTCGATCAGGTTCACCACTGTCTCCTAAATTTTCTATTTGCGGTGTGTTCATTTGCATGGAACCATATTGAAACTCAGCTTTACCATACACATATAGACGTTGCCCCTTTTTGTAAAAGTTCTTTCTATACCCTTGATTAAACAAAACAATCTTCAAAGGAGCTGTGCCATCTGCAATGACGACCTCTAAAATAGACAATCGAGGACGAGGGCGTTTTTCTTGTACGGCAATAACAGTACCTACCACACCGCCTGTCATACCTGATTTTAAATCACCAATTCTATAAATCGTACGGCGGTCTTCATAGGTTCTAGGGAAGTAAGTCAATAAGGATGTAACATTGGTAATTCCCAACTTATGCAATTGTTTCTCGCGACCAGGACCAATTCCCTTTATAGTCGTCAATCGTTCATCCATAAAAACTCCTTTAAATATACGATAAACACATGAGATATATCCAATTTCTGTATATCCTTGTGCAAAAGCCCTCTCATATCTTAGAATATGATATATAGTATACCTTATATTGTAGTATATTTCATAAAAAGAGCAATATGTACGACAAAAACACTTGCTTTAAGCTATTCTTTATGATAATATACTTTTGTTATGTTATAGATTAAGCTTGGAGGTGGAAACTATGGCAAACCTTTGCGAAGTATGTGGTAAATCCACATCTAGCGGTATGAACGTGAGTCATTCTCACATTCGCACAAGAAAAACTTGGAAACCGAACATTCAAAGAGTACGGGCGGTTGTAGACGGTGCTACTAAAAAAGTAAACGTATGCACTCGCTGCCTTCGTTCTAATAAAATTACACGCGCGTAAAATAAAAAGTACATGTACTCTTTGGGGTTCTAGAGCCCCAAAAAAAGCAGTTAGTTCAAATTGAACTAACTGCTTTTTTTGTTATTTATAATGTAATGCTAGGAATATAGTATTGTTTAAATAGCTTAATAGCATATTGATCTGTTAAGCCTGCCACATAATCCACTACATCAAGTGTAGAATAAAACTCTTTTCCAGTTTCACAACCTTCCATATCATCTGGGTACTCCATGAAGTGAGTAAATAAATTTTTCACCACATGAGCTGCCTTTTTGCGATCCGGAATTAAAGCTGGTGCCAAATAAACATGTTTAAACATAAATTGACGGAATAGATTCATCGTCATTTCCACATCAGCAGACATAGAAATAGCCGGTTTATCCAAAGATTCTCGAACCATATCTTCAACCATTGCGGTAATCATACTAGATGGAGTCATACCAAAATGCTCACGCACCTCAAAAGGTAGCTCCTCCGCTGTCAACATACCTGCGCGCTGTGCATCATCAAAATCATGACACAAATACGCAATGCGGTCTACAATACGAATAATCTGACCTTCTAAGGTCACAGGAATTGTAGCCCCTGTGTGACCTACGATGCCATCTCGAACAGCCGTGGTTAAATTGAGCCCTTGGTGATCACCATGTCTTTCTAACACCTCAACCATGCGCAAGCTTTGCTCATTATGATTGAAGTGCCCCACCATATCTCGCAATGCATATTCGCCTACATGACCAAATGGTGTATGCCCCACATCATGGCCCATGGCAATAGCTTCCACAAGGTCCTCATTCAAACGTAAAGCACGAGCCACAGTACGACCAATTTGACCTACCTCAAGGGTATGGGTCATGCGTGTCCGATAATGGTCACCTGGCGCAATATATACCTGTGTCTTATGCTTTAATCGTCTAAAACATTTACTGTGAATAATGCGGTCCCGATCGCGTTGGAACGCAGTTCTAAGTGAATCAGGCTCTTCTTCTATATCACGGATTGCATCGCTGCTTTTAGCTGCATAGGGAGACAGAAGCAAAGCCTCCCTCTCCTCTATTTGTTCACGTATATTCATTTACCCTCCAACGCGCGATTTTTATCAATCAATTGCATGACAAGGGAAGCTGTTTCTTCAATGGATTTATTAGAAACATCTAACACTTGGCAGTGCAAACGACGCATGATAGCCTTTGCATAATCCAATTCAGATTGAATACGCTCAATAGATGCATAATTTGCTTCGTCTTCAAGACCGATAGCGCGTAAACGTTCACTTCGAATATTATTTAATTTGTATGGATCTATAATAAGGCCCACGATTTTTTTTGCCGGAATTTTGAATAATTCCTCTGGCAACGGTACCTCTGGCACTAGTGGCAAATTTGCGGCTTTAATCTTTTTGTATGCCAAGAACATGGACAATGGTGTCTTACTAGTTCTAGATACACCAATAATAACTATATCGGCCTTTTCAAAACCAGATGGATTTTTACCATCATCATATTTCACGGCAAACTCAATAGCTTCAACCTTTTTAAAATACTCTTGATCGAGCTTATGAACCATACCTGCCGTCATGCGCGGTTTAGTAGTCGCAATAGTACCAACTGCATCGAGAACAGGCCCCATGATATCCACAGCCGGAATATTATATTCAGCCACCTTCTCATGCAAATACTTACGTAAAGCCGCAGACACAATGGTATGGCAAATAACATGATTCCCACGTTTTGCGTCGTCTATAACCTCATCAATTTGGCTTTCACTATCAATATAGGGAACGCGGACAATTTCAATTTGCTCCTTATCATATTGACTCGCCGTAGCTCTCGCTACAGCCTCAGCAGTTTCCCCCAGGGAATCCGATATTGCATAAATAATTTTTTCTGCCATTCTATCAACCTCAGTGTATGCTACATTCTAAAAATACTTTTGCTACCGTCGTTTTTGATACACGGCCCACAACCTTTAAGCGTTTCTTGTTACCTACATCCTCACGAACGACGACAGGTAAACAATCTACTTCATAATCTATCATTTTCTGTGCAGCCTCTACCAAAGTATCGGTAGGCTCCACCGCTATAACCTTGCTTACAGGGGTCATAATCATGGATATAGGCATGGTATGCGAATCTGTTTGTCCCATAGAGGCGCGTAATAAATCTTTTCGAGATACCACACCCATTAGGTATGAGCCATCACACACTAATATGGTACCTACATCCTCTGTAAATAATGTGACAATTGTATCATACAAACTCGTATCCCCATTAACCACGACTGCTTGAGATAATACATCACTTACCAGAAATGACTTTAATCGCTCAGCCGTTTGTGTTTCCTTTGAAAGTCCTACATAGTAATAGCCTACGTTTGGACGTGCATCTAACACACCTAACATGGTCAATACAGATAAATCTGAGCGCAGCGCAGATCTTGTGACCTCTAAATGTTCAGCAATGGCACTACCTGTTACAGGACCTTCTTCGCGAACGATTTGAGCAATTTGTTCTTGTCGTTTCGACAGTTTCACACGGTAACCCCCTTTCATCTCTGTTTGTATTATATCGTAAGTTACCATTCAGAAAAAGAGGAGACCCACAGGCCTCCTCTTTCACCATAACTATATTATTACCAAGTAAGTTCGTCAGATTCTTGACGACCTCGACCAGTCATAGCATCGAGCATAATTCGTTGTTCAATTTGAGCCACCATTTTCTTAGTATTAACTACTGCATCTGGGTTAACAGAAATGGAGTCGATACCGCTCTTCACAAGGAATTCGCAAAGTTCAGGATATACGCTTGGCGCTTGGCCACAGATGGATACAGTTTTACCATCTTTATGGGCCACCTTAATGAGGTGGCGAATTGCTCTGCGAACTGCTAGATTACGTTCATCATAGATATGTTGAACTGTTTCATTATCGCGGTCACAACCAAGTACAAGCATAGTCAAGTCGTTAGAACCAATGGAATAACCATCTACGTATTTATTGAATTGATCAGCCAAGATAATATTTGATGGAATCTCAGCCATGAGCCATACTTTAAAGTCTTTACTGCGTTCAAGGCCTTCTTGAGCCATCAAATTAGTTACTAATTCAGCTTCTTCTACAGTACGGCAGAATGGAATCATAACCTGTAAGTTCTTGAAACCAAATTCATTGCGTACTTTTTTGATTGCTTCTAATTCTAATTTGAAAGCAGGTGTATATTTAGGGTCATAGTAACGGGAAGCACCACGCCAGCCAAGTAATGCACTGGACTCATGTGGTTCATACTTATCGCCACCTTTAAGGTCTCGGTATTCACTAGATTTGAAGTCGCTCAAACGAACGACTACTTGGCGAGGCGCTAACGCTTGACACACTTTACGCATACCTTCTGCCAATGTATTTACAGCAAAGTCACTGCGACCTGTTTCGATAAGGTGCAATGGATGTTCATGGATGAAGGTAGTCCAAATAAACTCTTCACGCATGAGACCGATGCCATCACATGGTAGTACGCCATATTTTTGAGCCAAATCAGGATCACCTAAGTTCATGTAAATCTTAGTGCCTGTTACAGGTACATATTCAGCAGCTACCCCTGTAGAAGCTTGAGCTTCAGGCTTTTTAACGATATCTTCTAATACACCATCGTATACAATACCATTTGTAGCATCAACGGTAATCATTTGACCATCTTTAATAGAGGTAGTCGCTTCATGACTGCGGCTCTTAGTACCAACGATACAAGGAATGCCAAGCTCACGGCTAACGATCGATGCATGACAAGTCATACCGCCAGCATCAGTAACAATAGCTTTTGCCTTTTTCATGGCTGGCACCCAATCAGGAGCTGTCATAGCTGTAACAAGGATTTCGCCTTCTTTAAACTCATCAATATCCTCAGGATTGATGATAACGTGAGCTTTACCTGCTGCATTACCAGGGGAAGCCGGCAAACCTTTTACAATAATATCGCGATTACCTGCATCTAATGTGCTAGCTTTTTCGGATGTTTCTGATTTTTCTTTGCGTGACCAAACTGTTTCTGGACGAGCTTGCAAGATCCAAATCTTGTCATTGCGTTCATCTACGCCCCATTCCATATCCATGTAGCAACCATAATGCTTTTCAATTGCTTTTGCATATTCTGCAAGTTCCAAAACTTGAGCATCCGTAATAACTTGTTGTTTTGCTTCGTCGGCTGGAACCACTTCCTCAACGCAGTCACCATCGGCTTTACGAACAAGGCGGACATGTTTATCGTTAATCATACGGTCCGTAATTTCCATCTTTTCTTTATCCACACGGAAATTATCTGGTGTAACCGTACCTTGTACAACATATTCACCAAGACCCCAAGAGCCTTCAATAAGAATATTGTTATCATTACCTGTTACAAGATCAACAGTAAACATTACGCCAGCGGCTTTAGAGAATACCATCATTTGAACTGCAGCACTCAATGCTACTGTCATATGATCGAAGCCTTGTTTTACACGGTAGTATGTTGCGCGGTCTGTGAAAGTAGATGCGTAACATTCTTTTACTTTTTCGATAATTACGTCAGCACCGCGAACATTTAAATAAGTATCTTGTTGACCTGCAAAGCTTGCATCTGGCAAGTCTTCTGCCGTTGCACTAGAACGAACAGCTACAAATGGATTTTCTTCGTTCACTTTTTTACCAAGTTCTTCATAGGCATGACGGATAGCATCTGCCAATTCTTTTGGCATTTCTTCCTGACAAATCATGCGGCGAATCTTAGCACATACTTCACGCAATAATGCAGAATTTTCTACATCATCTAACGCATCAAGCTCAGCGCGGATTTTATCTTCCAAACCTGTAGCTTTCATAAACTCACGATAACCATGAGCAGTTGTTGCAAAGCCATAAGGTACAGGTACATTAGTGGAGGATGTCAATTCTCCTAAAGAAGAAGACTTGCCACCTACTAAATTAACATCTTCACGTTGTAATTCATCAAACCAAAGTACGTATGCTGTTTCGCGATTCATGTGAGAACCTCCTAGATTAATTAGTGCAACACATTAAACCTTTTACACATAAATAGTATACCTTAATTTAAAATCTGTCAATTTATATGAGTATTAATATGCAAATAAACTTCCCTATATATATCTAAAAAGTTCTTTAGTACTCGCCCCGTAAGTCCCCATATGGTGTATTGTTTATAGGGATAGAAGTAGACGGAGTAGTTTTGTCTAATTTTCCAGTCAATATTATAACCTTCTAATAGATGAAACGGAAAATCACGCAACGGTCTTGTAGCTATGTCTAAGTGACCTACGGTTGGTTCCATGTCTAGTAGATATTGTAAGGGAACTGTAAATACCTCTCCTACTTCATCGGAATTTGGTTTTAAATCATTTGTATGTAGTCGCACTGCTACGGCGTATAGTTTTACACCTATGGCAGATACTAGACAGTCTAAATTGCCTAGCAGTTCAATTTGATCTAAATCTATACCCAGTTCCTCAGAACATTCGCGCATGGCTGTATGAGCACCGCTTTTATCATTAGGCTCACAGTGCCCGCCAGGGAAACTGATTTCACCGGGTTGACGTCGCAATGTATTACTACGCACGGTAAACACCACATGATTTTCTCCATCGATTTCTAATAGAGGCACGGCTACTGCCGCCGTGATAACATCAATATCTGTAAGAACAGTATGTTCTCGTTGTTCTAAAAAGTTGCTTAGTACTTTGTCCATATATGGTCCTCTTAAAAATTATAGTAGATCGGCAGAGCACACGTCTGAA
>CAJZEE010000011.1 GCA_915066865.1 uncultured Veillonella sp. | reverse complement strand
CTTCCGATCTTAAAGGATTATCTGTAATTTCTGAAGAACAGGTTATTAAAGCAGCGGAAACATTGCTTTTAGAATCGAAATAAACATATGAACTATATTGTATTTGATTTAGAATGGAATCAACCCTATAGCAATGATATTAGCTTTATGAAGCGCACAAAAATGCCGTTGACAGGGGAAATCATTCAAATCGGAGCGGTAAAACTGAATGAAAAGATGGACATTATAGATCATTTTACGATGTTCATCAAACCTCAATATCTGCCACGGATGCATAAACATGTGCGTGAGTTGACAGGGATAAGCACCCATGAGCTCAATCATGGTGTGCCATTCAAGACGGCTATGCAGTACTTTCAAAAATGGTGTGGTGATGAATATATGCTGCTTTCTTGGGGATCAGACGATATTCTTATCCTACGCGAAAATCTTATGCTTCATAAGATGAAAGCATTATCTTATGATCAATGGGTAGATGCGCAAATGATTTATTCTTATCAACGCTATGGAACAAATCAGCAGTACTCTGTGGCACATGCTATGGAGGATCTTAATATATCAACGGAGCATCTATCTGCTCATAATGCCTTGCATGATGCAGTCTTTACAGCTCACATTTGTCAGTCTTTAGATATCGCACAAGGAATTTTGCATTATGATCTAATTCGCAAGGAAAGTAGTAATCCTTTCCTATATCCTCCTATTCTTACATTTTTTATGTATGAAAATTTTTCTGAGAAAAAACGTATTGTTCATGATAGAAGAGTACGTATGTCCTTCTGTCCGTACTGTCAAACACGTTTAGAAATGACAAGACCTGAACGATTACAAGGGGATAAGCACCTAGCCATTGGAGTATGTCCTAAACATGGCGATTTTGCGGTGCAACTTAAAGTTGGAAAGTATACGATTAAGTCTGGCAGTAGTAAATTCTATGTTACTAAGGTACTGACCCATTGTACGGATGAAATTCGTTCTCTATATACTCAGAAGTCTGAAATCAATCGCGAAAAAGAGCGAAAATATTTAGAGTATCGTAAGGCGGAACAAGAAAAAGTCCGCCAAAAATAGTTATGTAAATTCAAATTCATTTTCTGAATTGTACTATATATTAGGATATGAACTTTTAGAAAGGATAGATTATGGAACGTAAATATGCATGGCATAATTATGATGATGCCACTATGGAAAAGGTATATGCTTTAAGTGATACCTATCGTCAATTTTTAGATAATGGTAAAACAGAACGTGAATGCGTTGTGCAAGCTGTAGAATTTGCAGAAGCAAAGGGCTATGTAAATCTAAATGACATTATTAAAAGCAATACGTCAATTAAAGCTGGTGATAAGATTTATTACACACATATGGATAAATCTATTGCTTTATTTAATATTGGTACTGATGATATTGAATTGGGTATGAATATTTTAGGTGCTCATATTGATTCTCCACGCATCGATGTAAAGCAAAATCCACAATATGAGGATAGTAATTTAGTATTTTGGGATACTCATTACTATGGAGGTATTAAAAAATATCATTGGGTAGCTATGCCTCTTGCTATTCATGGTGTTGTGGTAAAAACAGATGGCACTCGCATTAATATCAACATTGGTGATAAAGAAACAGATCCTGTGTTTTGCATAACTGACTTGTTACCTCATTTGGGACAAGAACAAATGCAAAAGAATGCAGCTAAAGTAATTGAAGGGGAAGCTCTTGATTTACTCATCGGTAGCCGTCCAGTTAAAGACGAAGAAAAAGAAGGGGTTACTAAATTTATTAATAGCCTTCTTGAAAAAGAGTATGGATTTATTGAACGTGACTTATTGTCTGCAGAATTAGAAATTGTACCAGCTGGTAAAGCACGTGATATGGGTTTTGATCGTTCTATGGTAATGGCGTATGGCCAAGATGACCGTGTGTGCGCTTACACATCCTTGGTAGCAATGCTTGAAGTGGATAATGTAAAGCGTACTACTTGTTGTTTACTTGTAGATAAAGAGGAAATTGGTTCTGTAGGTGCTACAGGCATGCAATCACGCTTCTTTGAAAATGCAGTAGCTGAAATTTTAACACTTATGGGTAAATCTAACTCTGTAAGCGTACGCCGTACATTGGAGAAATCTCGTATGTTGTCCTCCGATGTAAGTGCAGGCTATGATCCGCTTTATGCATCGGCGTATGAAAAGAAAAATGCTTCTTACCTTGGTATGGGTGTAGTATTTAATAAATTTACTGGCTCTCGTGGTAAAGCTGGTTCTAATGATGCGAATGCTGAGTACATGGGCTTTATCCGTCGTGTCATGGAATCTAACAATGTAACATACCAAACAGCAGAGCTTGGTAAGGTTGATTTAGGTGGTGGTGGCACCATTGCGTACATCATGGCTCTTTATGGTATGAATGTCATCGACTGTGGTGTAGCCGTTCTTAGCATGCATGCTCCTTGGGAGGTTACATCTAAGGCTGATATTTACGAGGCTAAACAATGCTATGTGGCGTTCTTAAATGCAGCTGATGAATCAATCTAAGATAATGGGGCTTTCACCAATGGTAAAAGTCCATTCTATGTGAGGTGTATATGAAGCAAACAGAATTAGGAGCAGCTATAGAGTCTGCGAAAGGAGAGGCTACAGAGGTCAAGACTGTAAAGGTAGATATTTTTGACATCCCTGAAACGAAGGTTGAAGAATATATTGCTAATCGTGAAGAGGTAGCAGAAGCAGCAGCGCAGGTTATGAAATCATACTGTGTTACCGTAAAACGTGAAACCTTAGATCCCGAAGAAGGGGAAGCAGTGGTTGGTTACTATATAACGGGTGAAATTCTAATGTGCGTCATCTTGGATCCATTTGAAGTGCCTGTTATGAAGGTAGCTCTCGACAAAGGGACTCTTAAGGACTATATTTTAGCAGCTAATGATTTAACAGAAGACATGTTAGCGTCTCTTGAAAAGTAAAAGGATTTCGTATCTTAATGTGTTCTATAAATGGACAAATGTAAAATACTTTAACCTGCTACATTGATGTAGTAAAGAAATTTGTTTATAATAGATGTATTATAATCATTGCAGATAGGAAGGAAATCCCCATGAACTTGAAAAAAGGTATTGCCCTAGCGCTCACGGCGGCAGCATTGTTGGCGTTTACAGGCTGTGGCTCAAATGGAACTACATCGAATGGTGAATACAAAGTTGGTGTTGTACAGCTGGTAGAACATCCTGCACTAGATGCGGCAAATAAGGGCTTTGTTGATGCGCTAAAAGAAAAAGGTTTGGCAGAAAAGATTACTTTTGATCAACAAAATGCGCAAGCAGATCAATCTAATTTGAATAGTATTGCGCAGCGTTTCGTATCCGATCGGAAAAACTTGATTTTAGCAATAGCTACGCCAGCGGCTCAATCCATGGCAAATGCAACCCATGATATTCCAATCTTAGGTACAGCAATTACTGATTACGAGGCAGCTAAACTTGTTAAATCCAATCAAAAACCTGGTGGTAATGTATCTGGTACGTCTGACATGAACCCAGTAGAGCAACAAGTAGATCTAATTTTACGAGTAATGCCAAATGCGAAAACAATTGGTACCATCTATAGCTCTAGCGAAGTAAACTCTCAAATTCAAGTGGAGAAGATGAAAGCTTATGCAGCTACAAAGGGTATTAAAGTTGAAGAAGTTACAGTTTCCAATATAAACGATATTCAACAAGCGGCACAAAACCTAGTATCTCAACGTGTGGATGCAGTTTATGTGCCAACAGATAATGTGGTAGCTTCTGCGATGAGCAATCTTGTAGCTATTACCGATCCAGCAAAAATTCCTGTGTTTGGCGGTGAAGATAACCACGTAAAAGGTGGGGCAGTTATGTCCTTGTCTGTAGATTACTACAAACTTGGTTACCAGACTGGTTTGATGGCAGCTAAAATTCTAACTGGTGAAGCTAAAGTTGAAGATATGCCTATCGAAATGCAGAAAGAATTTAAATTAGTTGTGGGAAAAGATAAATTAGAAAAATTGGGCATCACCTTACCAGAGGATTTGATGAACAAGGCGACTATGATTTAATACATATCTGGTAAGGAGTTATACATGAACTGGAAAAAAAGTATTGCAGTGGCACTTAGTGCCATCGCTGTTATGGCAATGGTAGCAGGTTGTGGTTCCAATACCGCAACTAATGACCAAAAGAAAATTGGTGTTATTCAATTAGTAGAACATCCATCTCTTGATGCTGCTAATAAAGGTTTCGTAGATGGTTTAGCAGCTAAAGGATATAAGGATGGTCAAAACATTAAAATTGACCAACAAAATGCACAGGCCGATCAATCTAATCTAAATAGTATTGCACAACGTTTCGTGTCTGATAAAAAAGATATAGTATTAGCTATTGCAACGCCTGCGGCTCAGACGATGGCAAATGCTTCTCATGACATGCCAATCATGGGTACAGCTATTACAGATTACGTGACAGCTAAACTCGTTCAATCTAACGAACACCCTGGTGGTAATGTATCTGGTACATCTGATATGACACCTGTTGAAAAAGAGGTTGATCTTATCATAGCATTAGTACCGAATGTAAAGCGTATTGGTGCCATTTATACATCCTCTGAAATCAACTCCCAATTGCAAGTTGAAAAAATGAAAGCGTATGCTGCTACAAAAGGTATTACTGTTGTAGAGGCAACTGTTTCCAATGTAAATGATATCCAACAAGCCGCTACCAATCTTGTGAACCAAGATGTACAAGCTATCTATACGCCAACAGATAATGTATTGGCATCTGCTATGGCTAACTTAGCACAAATTACAGATGCTGCTAAAATTCCAGTATTTGCTGCCGATGAAGGTATGACAATGACTGGTGGTGTAGCAACTTATTCTGTTGATTACTATCAATTGGGTTATCAAACAGGTTTAATGGCTGCTAAAGTTCTTGCAGGAGAAGCAAAAATTGCAGACTTAGCTATTGAGACACAAAAAGAGATTAAGTTAACTGTTAACGAAGAACGTGCTAAAAAATTAGGTATTACGATTCCTGAAGTTCTTCGTAAAGATATGAAACAATAGAGGAGAATTTGATGTTAGATTTAGTGGTAGGCACCATAACCACAGGCCTTTTATGGTCTTTGTTAGCGGTCGGTGTATTCATAACCTTCCGCGTATTAGATGTGGCTGACTTAACCGTGGAAGGTACGTTCCCAATGGGGGCAGCCATTTCTGCTATTTTAATTACAAGTGGTATGAATCCAATCCTTTCCATTTTACTTGCCGGTGTGGGTGGTATGATAGCCGGTGCTGTAACAGGTTGGATTCATACAAAATTAAAAATTCCTGCATTATTGGCTGGTATTTTGACAATGATTGCATTGTACTCTGTAAACCTTCACATCATGGGCAAAGCTAATGTATCTTTGCTTCGTATGGATACAATTTATACGATTCTTGGTGGATTTTTCCATACGCCGAATATGTGGTCTGCAGCCATCGTAGGTATTATAGTAGCTGTAGTTGTATGTTTGCTCTTATTTTGGTTCTTCGGTACCGAAATTGGTACAGCCTTACGTGCTACAGGTGTTAACCCTCAAATGATTCGCGCTCAAGGCGTAAATACTGATAATATGATCGTTCTTGGTCTTTTGATTTCCAATGGTTTTGTTGGTATGTCTGGGGCTCTCATTGGTCAATTCCAAGGCTTTGCTGATGTAGGCATGGGGATTGGTACCATCGTTATTGGTTTGGCTTCTGTAATCATCGGTGAAGTAGTGTTTGGTACGAAATCCTTTGTACGTAGTCTCATCGCCGTAGTACTTGGTTCTATTGTATATCGTATCGTTATTGCTGCAGTTCTCTACATGGGTATGCCACCAAACGATTTGAAATTATTTACTGCAATTCTTGTTGCCATCGCGCTTTCCTTACCTACATTGAAAGCAAAATGGTTGGCTCGTTAAGGAGGACACTATGTTAGAAGTAAAAAATATGGTAAAAACCTTCTTTAAGGGCACAATTAATGAAAAGACTGCATTACAAGGCATTAATCTTCGTCTAGAAGAGGGGGATTTTTGTACTGTCATTGGTGGTAATGGTGCTGGTAAAAGTACTTTGTTAAACTCCATTGCTGGTGTATTTCCAGTAGATGAAGGATCCATTACAATTAATGAGATTGATGTGACAAAAATGCCAGAATACAAACGTGCTAAATACATTGGTCGTGTATTCCAAGACCCTATGGTTGGTACTGCTGGTAATATGCAAATTGAGGAAAACTTGATTCTTGCTATGCGCCGTGGTAAAAGCTTAGGTCTTAAATGGGCTTTCAAAGATAGTGAACAAGCATTTTTCAAGGAACGTCTTGCATTATTAGGCTTAGGCCTTGAAGATCGTTTATCTGCTCGCATGGGCCTACTATCTGGTGGTCAACGTCAATCTATTACATTGTTAATGGCTACCATGCTTCGTCCAGAACTCTTATTGTTGGATGAGCATACGGCGGCACTTGACCCTAAAACTGCAGAAAATGTATTGCAACTAACAGATAAACTCGTTGCAGAACATAATCTAACAACTCTTATGATTACCCATAATATGCGTGATGCATTGCGATTTGGTAATCGCCTCATCATGATGGACGCTGGTCGAATCATCTATGATGTAAAAGGGGAAGAAAAGAAACAATTAACTGTTGCGGACTTACTTCAAAAGTTCGAGGTAGCTGGTGAAAATGCACTGAGCGACCGCATGGTGCTAGGTGCTAAATAATAGAAGAAAGTTCTAATCTATCTTTTGTTCAATTACTGTATTTTTGCTTTACAAGATAGGGCAGATACTGTATACTAAATTAGGTCGTAAGACATATCGTAAGCGAAGTATTCGATTCTCCAACGGTTACTTAAGCTTATCGGGATTATAATTTTTTAGGAGGTAACATTAATGTTAACTACAGAAGCTAAATTAGCAGTAATTAAAGAATACGCTACTCATGAAGGTGACACTGGTTCTCCAGAAGTACAAGTTGCGATTTTAACAAGTCGCATTCAATACTTAACTGAGCACTTGAAAGAGCACAAAAAAGACCATCATTCCCGTCGTGGTTTGTTGAAATTGGTTGGTCAACGCCGTAACATGCTTGACTACCTTCGTCGTAAAGATATCGAACGTTATCGTTCTCTTATCGAACGCCTTGGTCTTCGTAAATAATAAAATTAGCCGTCCTAAAGGACGGCTTTTTTATTTTGAATTGGCTATTTAGCTTTAATTGATATATAATTAGAAGGTATACATATAAGAAGATTTTTAGGAGGAATAGGAATGGAACAATTCCAAATGGACCTAGCTGGTCGTACTCTTACGATTGAGACTGGGGAACTTGCAAAACAAGCTGGCGGTGCCGTAATGGTTGGTTATGGCGATACTCGTGTACTCGTTACTGCTACAGGCTCTAAAGAGGCGAAGGATATTGACTTCTTCCCACTTACAGTAGACTATGAAGAAAAAATGTATGCTGTTGGTCGTTTACCAGGGGGGTTCATTAAACGTGAAGCGCGTCCACCTGAGTCTGCAATCTTGAATAGCCGTTTGATTGACCGTCCTATTCGTCCATTATTTAATAAAGGTGTACGTAACGAAGTACACGTAGTAGCAACAGTTATGTCTGTGGACCAAGATTGTGATCCAGCCATTTGTGGTATGATTGGCGCTTCTGCGGCATTGTCTATTTCTGATGTTCCTTGGAATGGCCCTATTGCAGGCGTTCGTATGGGACGTATCAATGGTGAATTTGTTGTAAATCCAACGAAATCACAATTAGAAGAAACAGATCTTAATATCGTTGTAGCTGGTACTAAAGATGCTATCCTCATGGTTGAAGGTGGCGCTGAAGAAGTACCGGAAGATATCATTCTTGAAGTTATCATGGCAGCTCACGAAGAAATCAAAAAAATCGTAGCATTCCAAGAAGATATGACTGCAAAAGTAGGTAAGGAAAAACGCGTATTTGAATGTAAAGATGTTCCTGCTGAAATTAGTGATGCAGTTCGTGCCTATGGTCATGATAAACTTGATGCTGCAGTTCGTTGTGCAGATAAACAACAACGTGATGCACAAGAAAGTGAAGTACGTGCAGATGTATTAGCTCACTTTGAAGAAATCTACCCAGATAACTTGGCTGATGTAAATAAAGCATTTGATGCAATGACAAAAGAAATTGTGCGTCATATGATTACTGTTGAAAAAATCCGTCCAGATGGTCGTCAACTTGATGAAGTTCGTCCAATCTCTTGCCGTACAGGCGTATTACCTCGTACACATGGCTCTGGCTTGTTTACACGTGGACAAACTCAAGTATTAAATGTCACAACAGTAGCACCTTTATCTGAAAAACAAACTATCGATGGTCTTGGTGTTGAAACTGAAAAACGTTATATCCATCATTATAATTTCCCATCCTTCTCTGTAGGGGAAACTCGTTCTTCCCGTGGACCTGGGCGTCGTGAAATTGGTCATGGTGCGTTGGCCGAACGCGCATTGGTACCTGTGATTCCGAGTGAAGAGGATTTCCCATATGCTTTGCGTTTAGTATCTGAAGTATTGGAATCTAATGGTTCTAGCTCCATGGCTTCCGTATGTGGTTCTACATTATCTTTGATGGATGCTGGTGTACCTATTAAAGCGCCTGTAGCAGGTATCGCTATGGGTCTTGTAACTCAAGGGGAACACTATACAATTTTAACTGATATTCAAGGTATGGAAGATGCTCTTGGAGACATGGACTTTAAAGTTGCTGGTACAGCTAAAGGCGTAACAGCAATTCAAATGGATATCAAGATTTCCGGATTATCCCGTGAAATCCTTCAAGAAGCATTAGAACAAGCTCATAAAGGCCGCATGCTTATCATGGGCATCATGCTTGATACAATTGCTGAACCACGTCAACAAATGTCCCAATACGCTCCACGTATTATTACAATGAAAATTGATCCCGATAAGATTCGTGACGTAATCGGTTCTGGCGGTAAAGTAATTCGCAGTATTATCGAAGAAACAGGCGCTAAAATTGACATCGAAGATGATGGTACAGTATTTATCGCTTCTGTAGAACAAGAAGGGGCTGCAAAAGCTCAAGAAATTATCACAAACCTTACTAAAGAGGTTGAAGTAGGGGAAGTATATCTTGGTAAAGTAACTCGTCTAATGGCTTTTGGCGCATTCGTAGAAGTATTACCAGGTAAAGAAGGTCTTGTACATATTTCTAAACTTGCGAAAGAACGCGTTGAAAATGTAGAAGATGTAGTAAGTGTAGGGGATGAAATCATGGTAAAAGTTATCGAAATTGATAAACAGGGCCGTGTAAACTTGTCCCGTAAAGATTGTTTAAAATAAGAGGTGTTACATGGATATTCGTGGCTTTGAAGTAGTTTCTGCTTTTGAAGAACAAGATATCAACTTACCAACACGTAAAACAACTGAAAGCGCAGGCTATGATATTGAATGCGCTGAAGCTGTTACATTAGAACCAGGCCAAGTAGTGCTCGTTCCGACAGGTATTAAAGCTTTCATGGCATACGATGAATACCTTGCCATTCATATTCGTTCTAGTATGGCTATTAAACGCCATCTAGCACTTGTGAATAGCACAGGTATTATCGATAGTGATTACTACAATAATGAGGACAATGAAGGTCATATTATGATTGCCCTTCTAAACTTTGGCAAAGAAATAGTTACCCTTGATAAAGGGGAACGCGTTGCTCAAGGTATATTCTCTAAATACCTTATTACAAACGATGATGATGCTACAGGTGTAAGAACTGGTGGCATTGGAAGCACCGGGACTATGTAAATAATATATGGTTTTGTATAAACTAGTAAAAACCGCTCAACTTTGTTGGGCGGTTTTTGTGTGTTTATTTCTCTCTTCAGCTGTAATTATTATCAATAATACTATATAATATTTATTATAGTTAGTAGAACAATTCGGGAGGCTTTATGAAACAGGAGTCAAAACAAAAAAAGAATGTAGGTACATCAGTTATGGGGAATGACATTGAGACTACACAAAATACCATGCACGTTTTGGATGAGAATAAGGTTCTTAAAAAAAGTTATGAAGATGTAGTATATATTTCTCAACCTTTTGGGGCGACCTCGTTAAATACATTAGCAGCGCGAGCTTTGTTATTTGGACTAAATCCTGTATCTTTAAAAAAGGCGCGTGTCCTTGAGCTTGGATGTTCTTTTGGCGGGAACATTATTTCTCAAGCTTTATACTATCCTGAAGCGTCTTTTACGGGTATTGATTTATCGTCTTCCCAGATTAAGATGGGAAATGAACTGATTGCGTCGATGGGACTATCTAATATACATTTGCTTGAGAAGGATATTCTAGATATTGATGATTCATTCGGTACCTTTGACTATATTATTGTACATGGTATTTGGTCCTGGGTTCCGGATGTGGTAAAAGATAAAATTCTATCTATCTGTAATAAGAATTTATCCGACAATGGTGTAGCTTATGTATCGTATAATACCTATCCTGGATGGAAACGATTAGAGCAGTATCGAGAAATCATGCAATATGCAGAGCAAAAAGAGTTAGAGCTACCGTTGATGGAGCGGACTTTATATACGAAGAATATATTGAAGCTCGTAGCGGATACAATGGGATTAGATAATCGGATAAGTCAAAAAGCGAGTTATAAAATTGATAACATCCAAAATGTGTTGAGCTCTAACGATTATTATGTGGCTCATGAATATTTAGAGCCTTTTAATGATCCTGTATATGTACATGAATTTATAAAACGTGCCAATGACCAAGGTTGTGCCTATATAGGGGATGTATTTCTTTCACGATCTTTCATAAGTTGGTTACCGGAGGATATTCACGATAATATAGCTCAATTGGCAAATGATGATTATATTGCAAAAGAGCAATATTATGATTACATTTATGATACGCAGTTTAGAATGTCCCTGTTAACGAAAAATAAACATAGTAAAAAGATTGTTCGTAATGAACGAGTTAGTATAGATGTATTATCAAAATTATATTATTGCAGCGTTGTCAATACTGGTATTCCTTCTAATATGACGGATAGTATCCATATTGCTATTAAAGAGGTTATGGATCGAGGGGATATATTTACTGTTCAGGATATAGTTGATCATATACATAGAAAGTTGCCTGGTTATACTATCGAAATGGACAGAGTTTATTCTCGTTTACTATATTTGATTATTGTAGATAATCTCGATATGTATGCCGAACCATATGAAAGAGTTGCTTTCGAAGATAATAAGGTGTATATACCTCAACGTTTTATAGATTTTATTTCTACTATAGTAGAAAAAGAAGGCAGCTCCTATATTGGTATAGGCGACATGTACAATAAAGTACAACAAGATATAGATAATGGATTTCTCTTTGTAATAAAGCAAATGGTGGAGCCTACAACAAAAGAAAAGATTCTTGCTATTATGGATGACAATATTACAGTTCAGCGTCATACGCGGGATAATATTGATTTTATTGTTCCTAATAAAGTGTACTTAGAGGAAATTTTACAACGTATAAGGATGCTCGGGTTTTTACATAAAATAAAAGATTAGAGGTATATATGGCAATTAGTAAGGAAATTCAGAAATCCAGTGAAATGAAATTTAACGGTAAGTTGATTCAAGTTACCTATGATATAGCCGATGTGAACGGAAAGGATGCATGGCGTGAGGTTGTGCATCATCCGGGTGCTACAGCGATTGTGGCAGTAACAGAGGATAATAAGATTGTTATGGAACGTCAATTTAGATATGCTTTGCAACAGACGCTACTGGAGGTACCAGCAGGAAAATTAGATCCAAATGAAGAACCGATTGTTTGTGCTAAACGGGAGCTTGCTGAGGAAACCGGCTATCGTGCAGCTCAATGGATTTCGTTAGGTACAATTGCTACGAGTCCTGGTTTCTGCAATGAAGTATTACATTTATATCTTGCGAAGGACCTTACCATGGGGGAAACCAATTGGGATCCTGATGAATATGTGGAGCTAGAATACTACACATTGACAGAACTATTGGAGGCTATCAAGAATGAGACTATTAAGGATAGCAAATCTTTGGCGGCCCTTATGCTTGCTATGCCATATCTTAAGTAAGTTTTAGAAATTTTATCTCTCAATATATTATGTATTTTATTAATTCATATTGATGATTTTAACTGTAATATGTTACAAAGTATTTTTACATTATATGAGTAACTAATCTCATATAGATTTAGGAGTACATATGTATAATCGAATTATTCTACTAGTAATGGACAGTGTCGGCGTAGGATATGCAGCTGATGCGATTAAATTTGGCGATGAAGGTTCGAATACATTGGGACATATCGAAGCTGTAGCAGGACCTATTCGCTGCCCAAATTTAAAATCCATAGGTTTAGCTAATATTGCCGATATTTCAGCGTTTGATGAGCCTGTTATTGGTGCTTATGGTCGTATGGCGGAAATGAGTACCGGTAAAGATACGACAAGCGGACATTGGGAGATGATGGGGCATCCTGTAACGGTACCATTTCCGACATTTTATGAAGGATTTCCTAAGGAATTGATGGATACTTTCACGAAGGAAACGGGTTATGGCTTTCTTGGTAATGAGGTAGCATCTGGTACAGAAATTATTGAACGCCTCGGAGAAGAACATATAAGAACAGGTAAGCCAATCGTTTATACATCGGCGGATTCTGTTTTTCAAATCGCTGCTCATGAGGATATCATTCCTTTAGAAGAGTTGTATCGCATGTGTCAAATTACACGTGATAAGGTATGTGTCGGTGATTATTATGTGGGGCGTATCATAGCTCGACCTTTTGTTGGTACACCAGGGCATTTTGTACGTACTTCAAATCGTCATGACTATAGTCGCATGCCTGAAAAGAAAATGGTGCAACAAGAGTTACAAGACGCAAACATTCCGACAGTGGCAGTTGGCAAAATCGGCGATATTTATGCTCATGTTGGCTGGGATGCATCATATCCGACAAAGTCTAACGCGCATGGTATGAACGTAGTTCCTTATCTATTGGGCCAAAGCTTTGCACGGGGGTTCATGATGGTCAACCTTGTTGAATTTGATAGTCTGTACGGTCATCGGCGTAATGTAGAAGGGTATAAGCGTGCTATTGAAGACTTTGATTACCAATTAGGTGGTTTGTTGGACTTGCTTAAAGATGACGATTTACTTCTTATCACCGCAGATCATGGGAATGATCCGACTTGGAAAGGTACAGACCATACGAGAGAAATGGTGCCTTTGCTAGCTTATAGTCCAAGTATGAGTCATTCAGTAGCTTTGGGTGATAGACATAGTTTTGCGGACATAGGTGAAACAGTATTACAAAACTTTGGATTGAAACAATGGGGGATTGGCTCTTCATTTTTAGATTCCCTGAAGGGATAAATCTAGAATTTATATTTATTTAGAGTTGAATAGATTTACATTATTGATTTTATAAATGATTACATATGCGAAATACCGCAGTATATATTTACTTTAATTGAGTTAAATACATACTGCGGTATTTTTTTATAGAGTAGATTTTAATAAAGAACAGGAAATTCTTACTTATATGTGGAAATATATAAGTATAGGAGAATACGCCCATGATTGTAAGTACGAGAGGAGGAATTATTATGAGAGAACAAGTTCAAGGTAGTGTATGGGACAAAGTATTCAAAATATCAGAACGAGGCTCATCCGTATCGAGAGAGTTATTTGCGGGAGCCACTACATTTCTTTGCGTTTCTTATGTATTAGCTGTAAATCCTGCTATTCTTGGCGCTGCCGGTATGGATGTAGGCGCCGTATTCACGGCAACGGCTGTTAGTGCTATCATTATGACATTATTGCTAGCTTTGTATAGCAATATGCCATTCGCCGGCTTATCCGGTATGGGTATCAATGCATTTTTTGCTTACACTATTGTGGTCCAAATGGGACATAGCTTTGCCTTTGCGTTAACGGCTCAATTAATCGCAGGTTTAGCATTTTTACTAATCGCAGTTACACCGTTAAAAGAATATCTGTTTAATGCCATACCTCATACAATTAAATTGGCTGTAACAGCGGGTATCGGCTTGTTTATCGCTCTCATTGGTCTTAGTAGTGCTGGGCTTATCGTCAGCAATCCTGCTACTATTGTGAGCATTGGGGACTTACAGGCACCATCTAGCTTGATATCCATTTTGGGAATCATATTAATCGCCGTTTTTACGGGACGCAATGTAAAAGGAGGAATATTTCTAGCCGTTATCATTGCTGCGGTTGTTGGGTTCTTCTGTGGGATTACAAAGTTGCCGTCGACGATATTTTCTATGCCACCATCGTTGGCACCGATTTGGTTTCATTATGATATGAGCGAACTTTTATCTGTAGATATGGTATTTGTGGCCTTTACGTTCTTGTTCGTTAATTTATTTAATGTAGTTGGCGTATTGATTGGTCTTACAAATCAAGCTGAGGTGCCTCAAGATAAACAGTTGGGCGTACAAAGCTCTTGTATGAAAGTATCTGCATTAGGTACTATCATTGGTAGTGCACTAGGTACATCTCCTCATATCGTAGCGGTTGAATCGGCAGCAGGTATCGCAGAGGGAGGCCGTACAGGCTTGACCGCTTTAACTATTGCAGGACTCTTTATAGCATCCTTATTTTTAGCGCCGTTACTCATGGTTATTCCTGTAGCGGCTACTGCTCCGGTACTTATCGTAGTAGGTCTATTTATGATGGCCTCTGTTAAAGATATAAACTTCGGTGATATTTCTGAAGGATTACCAGCATTTTTAACTATAATCATGATGCCTTTTGCTTATTCCATAGGTGTAGGTATTGAATGGGGTCTCATCAGTTATGTATTAATTAAGGTTTTGACTGGGAAATATCGAGATGTTTCCGGTGTCATGTATTTCTTGGCACTTATTTTCATTTTGAAAGAAATCTTTATGTAAGGAGGATCCTTATATGATACAATTTAATGAAAAAATTTCTCGACAGGCACAGGGGTTGGATAAGGCTACTGTCGTATTAAAGGGGGCATCTGTTTTAAATGTATTTACTGATGAATGGGTAAAAGCGGATGTTGCGATTCATGATGATACGATTATAGGCGTTGGTACCTATAGCGGTGAAACAGAATATGATTACAGCGGTAAATATATTGTGCCCGGATTTATAGACAGCCATCTCCATCTGGAATCAACCTTGGTAAATCCGAAAGAACTCGTATTTGAGGCCTCTCAAGTGGGAACGTTAGGATTTATTGTAGACCCTCATGAAGCCGGTAATGTAGCGGGTATTGCAGGTGTTGAGTACATGATCAATGAAACTGCATCGGCTCAAGGTGATGTATATGTTATGGCTCCATCCTGTGTGCCCGCTGTACCAGGTGAAGATAATGGCGCTATTTTAGATGGCGATATGTTACATAAGCTACAAGCTAATCCACGTATTTTAGGATTAGGTGAAGTCATGGACTGTTATAGTGTTATCAATAGTGATCCTTACATGATGAAAAAGTTAGATTACTTTAAAGATACAATTATGGATGGACATATTATTGGACTTTCACCAGAGCAAGTAGCAAGTTATCGTTTGGCAGGCATTACTACAAATCATGAATGTATTTCCTACAAAGAAGCAAAAGAGCAAGTTAAAAATGGTATCTATGTATGGATTCGTGAGGGCAGTGCGGCTCATAATCTAGACTCCATTGTGAAAGGGCTCGTAGAAGAGCAAGGAAATACGGAACGTTATGGTTTCTGTACAGATGATAAACATATTGAGGATATTCGTTCAGAAGGCCATATCAGCTATAATATTCGTCGTTCTATTGAACTGGGACTGACACCAATCCAAGCTTATAAAATGGCCTCCACTCATCCGGCATCATGCTACGGTTTGAAACATTTAGGCGCTATTGCACCCGGCTATAGTGCTAATCTTGTAATTCTTAATGATGAACAACGCGTAGATATTCACGAGGTGTTTTATAAAGGAAAAATGATTGAACGTGTTCTCGTAAGAGAAGAGAAGGTTGTACCAGCTGAATTACTGCATACGATTAATATAGGTACTTTCACAAAGAATAAATTAGATGTTTTTGTTGAGGGTCCGCAAGCGATTATTAATATCGTATCTGGGCAAATAGTTACACAAAAAACTGTTGAAGAGGTTCCTGTTGAAAATGGACTGTTCAAGCCTAATGCTGAGTACAATAAAATTACTTGTATCGAGCGGTATAAAGCATCTGGTAGAAATGGTATTGGTATTTTGAAAGGCTTCAATTTAAAAAATGGTGCTATTGCGTCATCCTTTGCACATGATTCACATAATCTGATTGTTGTTGGCGACAACGATGCAGATATGATGGTTGCTATTGAGCGTATTCGCGAAATTGGCGGCGGATATGTCATTGCTAGTAAAGGCAAAGTAGTAGAGGAACTAGCTCTTGAAGTAATGGGCTTAATCACAAATCGACCTCACGAAGAAGTAGATGCAAAAGTAGCTAAGATGAAAGATATTGCTTACGGTATGGGCGTGCCGAAAGGCCTAGATCCTTTTATTAATTTGAGTTTCCTTGCATTAACTGTAATTCCAGAAATTAGAATCACTACTACAGGTGTGATGGAGTTCTAGTGTTAAGTTTAATGAAAAGCTAATATAAAAAGGGGCTGTAACAGAATGTGGTTTTACCACATTCTAGTTGCAGTCCCTTTTGCTTTTATCCTTGAAACAGGATGAGTTTATTTAATTATAGCAAGCCTTGATTTTCCATCATATCTTTAATATCAAGTATGGTAGATTTACATACTACATCATAATCTAATGAACCAAGGAAGTCTGCAAATTTAGTGTCATCTTCATTTTTACAGTTTCCATATGGAATTTTACCAAATTTTTGATATGGCTCTAGAATACGATTTCGTCTGTGCTTCCACGTATTATAATAAGGACCTTTGAATTTAGTCATAAAACCATTGCTATCGACTAATACAAAGCCTTCAGATTCATGGAATGAATTTAGTTCCTTATTTATAATGCCTTGGAGTTCATCCATGGTAGAAACTTGTTGAACTGTTTTAACAATGGAAATCAAGTCAGTGTCATATTTTTGTAAAATCGTATAAAGTTCAGCTAATTTTTCTCTAGAGAATGGGACATCTATATGCTTACCATTTACGTCTAGAGTATTTTGAATCATATCGAGTACATAGAGATGGTCTTGGTCGTATTTAATGATATGAGTATCCTCTTGGCTGATGACCTCAAATATCATAGAGCAGTTATTACGTGCTAATAAATCTTTGATTTCTACTTGTAAGCCTTCAGGTAATCTATGGAAGAGGTTTTTAAATAAATCCACATGTATACCCTCTGTTGTAGATTTAGAGGCAAATACTAATTCTTCGTTGATAACGCCAAGAATGGCAAGATAACCATTTTCTTTCGTTCTAATTTCAACTGGAAAGGAGAGAGTATTAGCTAGATTATCTAACTCTGTTTCTGGGCGCTCACCAAGATTAAAGAATTTATTATAACTACGTAATTTCACATCTCCTGTAATTCGATCCACAAATAATCCACGAGCTTGTACTGTACTTTCATTCCATAATCGTTTATGAAATACACGAGAGGTAAAGTTCAAGGAATATAGGTTAGGGAAACATTGTTTTACTTTTACTAATTTTGAATTGCCAATAATATTAATATCTTCATTTTGTGTGAAGATGACATGTTGTGTCATATTTTGGAATTCATGGCGCATATAATCTTTATCATATACATCGTTTTTAATTCCATTTTTGGTGAAAGTATTAGCTGTAATATCAATGTATTTTAGTTCTCCACCAAACTCAACTTCTCCTTCCAAACAGAAGGAGTACTTTCCATCTGGAACACCACGATGACCGTGAATTTGAATGAAGTCCTGACACATGTTTTGCTCGTAATTAGTATCATAGATATTAGCGATATTTGTTTCGTAAGCGCCAAACCCATTAATAAAGGTTGAGGTAGCTATGAAGGTCATATTAGGCACATAGGAGATACCACCATGGGAAACTAAATATTTTTTGCTATGAAAGCTAAAAGGATAACATTGACGAAGTGATTTATAAAAGAGTCGCAGTTCTCGTTGAAGTGATTCCACTTCTTTTTTCGTCATATCCTTTACGATAGGTGCTACCACATCTTTCATAAAGCGTTTAGAACGATCTAAATTTGTATGAAATGCAAAGTTTGCAATATGTCGCTCGTGATTGCCTTCTAACATAATTGTATTAGGGAATGCGCTGAGACGCATCATTTCGTACATCATTTCTTTGTTTTCAATACCGCGTTCTAAATAGTCACCGCAGAAGATGTATAATGTTTTTTCATCCCACGGTGTAATAGCTTGTTGTAATGCGGTGTAGCAACCGTGAATATCACCGATAACACGCACTCGATCATATCTATTTGTTAGATTAACCGTAAAGTAATTGTTGATTTCATCAATAGAGTTAATTTTTTTACAAAACTTTGGTAATGTACTTGTTTTAATCATTTTGTACATACGATGAATGACTTGCTCTGGCACTCGTTTGTAATCGACGCGAGCCGCATTACGGGCCAAGCAATCCTCTAAGGATGTATCTGGTTCATAGTAATATACAGTATATTTATATTTGTTAAGCAATTCTTTGTAAGCATTAACAGCTTTAGATGTAGTGTGGGTAGCATCTAAGACGACAAAGTCGCCATTGCTCATTCGTTTTTCTAAACAATCTAGTAGGAGCTTCCATGCTGGACCATTATCCTCTTGTGAAATATACCAGCCATTCTCACCAAGGGAAGGGCTACGTAAAATCATACGGAAATGATCGGCTTCAAGGGTGTAAGCCTCAAGATTGTTATCACGAATCCACTGAGACTTACCACTAGCAGGAGCACCGCGCATTAATAATAGTGTTCTCATAGTAATAGTCCTCTAATCTGCCCATAGGGCTTAAAAAAATATAACTGTATAACAAAGAAAAAATTATTTTATAATTAAATAAGAAAAGGGTATAAAAAAACAGTCTCAACGGATACCCGAGAGACTGTCTTGCTTGCTTTTAAAATTATAAAGCGTTTACTTTGGCTGCAAGGTTAGATTTTTTGCGAGCTGCAGTGTTTTTATGAGGTACACCTTTGGAGGCTGCTTTATCAATTACGCTAGTAGCATGAACAAGTGCTTGTTTTGCTTCTTCTACTGCGCCTGCTTGAACAGCTTCAACGGTTTTACGAGCTGCTGTACGAATTTGAGATTTTACAGCGGCGTTTTTCGCACGACGTTCAGCATCCGTTTTTACGCTTCTAATACTGGATTTAATGTTTGGCAATTGAGTCACCTCCTTAAAAATCGTTTCTTATACCTGAATGATTATATCATACCAAATATTGATACGCAAGGACTTTTCAGCCCAATATTTTCCTTAATGACATGATTTGTAAAACATTTTCTACTGTTTATTAAGGAAAGCATATATGTGGTTTTTAAAATCAAATTACTTACTCATTTTCTAGTGTAACAATATATTAATTTTTATTTATGAAAGTTAAAAGGGTCCTTATGTTATAATGAAGAATAGAATTAAGTGAGGTGTATTATGAAAAAATTAATGATTATAGATGGCAGCAGTTTGTTATTCCGTGCATTTTTTGCATTACCACCATTAAAATCCGCTTTGGGAACACCAACCAATGCAGTATATGGTTTCTTGACAATGCTCATTAAATTGTATGAAGAAATTAATCCTGACTATATTGCCGTAGCTTTTGATAAAGGTCGTCAAACATTCCGTACTGAAATGTATAGTGAATACAAAGGAAATCGTCCAGATGCACCTGAGGATTTGCGTCCACAATTTAGTTTAATTCAAGATGTATTAAAAGCATTGGGTATTTGTGTCATCGAAGAAGAAGGCTTTGAAGGGGATGATATTCTTGGATCTTTAAGTAAAAAGTTTGGAGCCCCTGAAATGGCTGTCCAAATTATTACAGGTGACCGCGATAATTTACAGCTTGTAACAGAACATAGTCATGTGTTCTTAACTAAAAAAGGTATTTCTGATATGTTAGAAGTTACTCTAGATAATATGGAGGAGCTTTATGGTTATGGTCCTGATAAGGTTATCGAAATGAAGGCGCTTATGGGTGACTCTTCCGATAATATTCCAGGTGTACCAGGCGTAGGTGAGAAAACAGCGCTTAAATTAATTACCGAATATGGCAATCTTGAATCTGTATACGAACATATTGAAGACATTTCTGGTAAGAAATTAAAAGAGCGTCTCGTAGAGAATAAAGAGTTAGCCTTCTTATCTCGTGAATTAGCAACAATAAAAACAGATATGGAGTTATCTTATAAAGTAGAAGATTTTGTACAAAACTTCCATACTTCTGAAGTACAGCCTTTATTTGAAACTTTAGGCTTCACTAAATTAACACCTCGCATTGTTCAAGTAATGGGGGGCGAGGAAGCAGCTTTTGGAGATCCAGGCTCATTATTTGCACCACAAGAGGAGATTTCCTTAGATGATTTAGCAGATGCTAAAGTATTAACAGCCGACTTCTATAAAGATAAAACGGTAGCAGTGCATGTCATATTAGATGGTAAGACTCCATTTAGAACGGTAACGAATGCTTATCTATCTAATGGAGATACTATTGTAAAAACAGACGATACTAAAGCTGTTTTAGCTGTATTACAAGGTGCCAAAGCCATCGTTACAACTCAAACCAAGGAGATTATTGAAGCCTTTGGTGCAGATGTGCCAGCTGAGATTTCTTTATTTAATGCTGATAAAACTGCTCGTGTTCACGATATGTCGCTCATTGCGTATTTATTAGATCCTACGCGTACTAATTATGGTTATTTATACCTAACTGAGCGCTTTTCTGTACCTAGCATTGCTAACGGTAGTGTAGACGTAGAATGCGTGTCCATGGTGAAAGCATTACTCGCTATGAATGAAGTTGCTTGTGAGTCTGCGCGCCGTGAAGAGTTATGGTCTTTATATGAGACAATTGAGTTACCTTTGATTCATACCTTAGTTGTGATGGAGAAAAATGGTATCTATATCGATACAGAGAAGTTGGCGGAAACAACGGCTCGCTTTAAAGAGGAGCTAACTCAAGTACAAGAAGAGATTTATGAACTAGCCGGAGAAACGTTTAATATTAATTCACCTAAACAATTGGGTGTAATCTTGTTTGAAAAGTTGAACTTGCCAATCATCAAGAAAACTAAGACTGGCTATTCTACAGATGCGGAAGTATTGGATATGCTTCGTCATGAAAGTCCGATTGTTGAAAAAATCTTGGCATACCGTTCTGTTGCTAAATTGGTATCTACCTATTGCGAAGGTTTGGCAGTTCTTATTAATGATAAGACACATCGTATTCATACAACATTTAATCAAATGGTTACGGCTACAGGTCGTTTGAGCTCATCTGATCCGAACTTGCAAAATATTCCGGTTCGCACCGAAAAAGGCCGTGAAATTCGCGCTTTATTCTATCCAGGTACTGGATATGATACATTGGTGAGTGCCGATTACTCTCAAATTGAGTTGCGCATCTTAGCTCATTTGTCTGGCGACGAAGCATTGATTAAAGCCTTTGTGGAAGGTAAGGATATTCACCGATTTACGGCGGCAGAGGTGCTTGGTAAATCTCAAGATGAGGTAATTAGCGAAGAACGTTCCCATGCGAAGGCTATTAACTTCGGTATTATCTACGGTATTTCTGACTTTGGTTTATCTCGTGACCTTGGTATTACACGGGGTGAAGCTAAAAACTATATTGATCTTTATTTTAGCCGTTACCCTAAGGTTAAAGAGTATATGGATCGAATGGTTCAAGAGGCTCATGAAACCGGCAAAGTTCGCACTATGTTTGGTCGTCAACGCGAGTTACCTGATATTAATAGTCGTAACTTTAACCGTCGTTCCTTTGCTGAGCGGACCGCAATGAATACGCCAATTCAAGGTACCGCCGCAGACATCATTAAGTTAGCTATGAACCAAGTAGAGCAAAAGTTAGAAGAACAAAACTTTACGTCTCGACTCTTATTACAAGTGCATGACGAACTAGTACTTGAAGTGGTGAACTCTGAATTAGAAGCTATAGAAGAGTTACTACGTAGTACAATGCAGTCTGTTGTAGAGTTACAAGTGCCTCTTATTGTAGACGTACACCATGCAGAAAACTGGGCATTAGTAAAGTAATATGTATTTATAATTAATAGAAGGTATATATGTTTAAAATTGGCTTAACTGGTGGCATCGCGTCGGGCAAAAGTACAGTTCTTACATATTTTAAGGATAAAGGTATACCATGTATCGATGCTGATATTGTAGCTCGTGAAGTTGTTGAACCTGGTACAAAGGGTTTAGAAGCAGTTGTAGATGTATTTGGAACCGATGTATTGCGCGATGATGGGACATTAAACCGAGAAGCATTAGGAGCTATTGTCTTTCACAATGCAAAAAAGCGCCAACAATTGAATGGTTGTTTAAAGGATCATATTCAAAATCGAATTATGGAACTTACAGCTCATTATGAGGAGCTACATACACCAGTTTTACTATATGATATCCCTTTACTTATCGAGGGAGAATGGTATACCATGATGGACGAGGTGTGGCTCGTATATGTGAATGAGTCGACTCAAATTGAGCGCTTAATGAGCCGCAATGGATTGACAGAGGAGGAGGCATTGGCTCGTATTAATAGTCAAATGTGTCTTGAGGATAAACGGTCTTACGCGGATGTAATTATTGACAATAATGGTACACCTTTAAATTTAAGGGAACAATTAGATAACATTTGGGATGAGCGCATCGAATCAGTTTTATAAGAACCTCAATGATAGTCATTTTATGTGTCAAAATTGGTATATAAAAATTACTATTAAATGGTATAATAAGCCCATAAAACTTCGTATAATATTAACCTAGTATTTTGTTATATTTTATATCTTGGTGACTATGTATAGTTTCTATATAGAAAGGGGGATATATGAAACGTGCAACGGCAACGGCATTATCTTGTGTTGTACTAGGATGGTTTTATTTTACATATCTAGATGACCATTTGGCGCGTCAAATCGCGTATCCCTTTAACTATAAAGAGGAAGTTATAGCTGCAGCTGAGAAAGAGCAGGTACCTCCATCTTTGGTAGCTAGTGTTATCTTAGCAGAAAGCAAGTATAAAAACACAGCGGAGTCTGAAACGGGGGCTCTTGGATTGATGCAACTCATGCCAGATACGGCACGATGGGTGGCACAGCAAGTGGGGCATGGTAACTATACAGATCGTCAACTTAAAGAGCCTACTATAAATATTGAGCTAGGTACATGGTATTTAGGTCACTTGTTAAAGGAATTTAATGGTGATCAGGTGTTAGCATTAGCTGCTTACAATGCTGGTCGTGGTCATGTGGAATCGTGGCTTCGTGACAATAACTGGAATGGAATGGTCGATACGATTCCGTTTCCTGAGACCCGTAGCTATGTAAAGGCGGTCTTACAGTATCAAGAAAGATATGAGGCATTATATGGAAACAATTATTGAAGCTTGTAAAGCCTTAGACTATTCTTGGTTACCTCAAACTGTTGACGGCTTTACGTTAGTTACATCTACTGAAAGTGACTATACAATATTAGCTAATCGTATTAGTGCTGGTGAAGACGTATTAAAGGTGCCTATTTTCCACTATCAAAATGAATTGGGGTGGCGTTGGTCTGCCTTATATGATAAAGAGGTAGAGGACTATACAGTACATATAGAAATGCCACTATTTTCCTTTGTGGACATTTCTTTTGTGCGAGCCGATTCAGAGTCTTTTTGGACAGGGCTACAAGAACGATGTGTAAAAGGGCTTACAAATATGTTTATTGAACCTTATAATAATTTTACTTTTACATATCGCCGCCGAGGGATTCCTTCATGGGACTTTTCACAAGTTATGCCTGAGGAGTTAGAAGGCTTTGTACGTGATATTGATCCAGCCCATGCGATTCGCATGATTAATGGGTCTTTTATCATCGGCGAATACCGCAAGATGGATGAGTGTACAGGCTTACTATTGTATTATAATGAATTGCGTGATGAATACTTTGCGGAACTTCGCTATAAAAGCTATCCAGAAATCGACCATCATTTAGATGCAAAAAATCTAGATGATTTAGCAGTGCTATTGCGTGAGCATTTAGGTGCTATACTAAAAGGCTTGAATGAGCGCATTGATTAAAGTTTGGATAGATTTAACTATGCTATTTTTTGTCATTTTTTGTTTTTATAGAATGACTTATGTGGGATTGGTTTCTTTAATGCCCATTCAAAAGCGTAGAATTTGTATATACACAGCAAATGTGATATACTATATATGACTTTTATATAATCTTTTAAAAGAGTGGGCTTATGTCCACTCTTTCATTTATGATTAGCTCAATTTTAGAGTATTTAGAATCAAGAGATATATACAAGATGTAGTAAGTAAGGAGGCGATGGCTATGAAAAGAGAAGCAGTGGAGGAGTTTGTATCCTCTGTAGTTGAAGGTATTATAGCCGGCACCGATATGGAACTCGTCGATGTAGACTATGTACGTGAACGGGATTGGTATTTACGTGTCTACCTTGATAAACCAGGTGGTGTAGATTTGGATGACTGTCAGTTGGTGAGCGAAAAATTAAGTGCTGTCCTCGATGAAAAGGATCCAATTACGGAAAATTATTTATTGGAGGTATCTTCTCCTGGCCTTGATCGAGTTCTAAAGAAAGATAAGGATTTAGTTCGGTATAATGGCCGTGATGTAGATATTCAGTTGTTTAAGCCTGTTAATGGCAGTAAACAATTTACTGGTGCATTACAAGGTTTTACGGACACATCTATCGACTTTACTATTAATGGTGAAAGCATAACATTTGAACGTTCTGCTATTGCACAAATTCGATTACATCTCGATTTTTAATATATGGAGGCATACGAGTGAGTCAAGAATTAATTCAAGCGGTAATGGTGCTTACAAAACAAAAAGGTTTTGCTCCTGAGGTTATTTTTGAATCCTTAGAGGCTGCATTACTGCAAGCATATCGCAAAGAACCAACATCTAATCCAGATGCGTACGTTGTGATTGACCGCGAAACAGGTGTTTATAAAGTAATGGCAAAAAAACAAGTTGTGGAAACTGTTGAATTGCCTGAAACCGAAATTAGCTTGTTAGATGCTCGCAAAAAAGATAAGCGTTTTGAGATTGGTGATGTAGTAGAAGTCGATGTAACTCCTGCTAACTTTGGTCGTAGTGCTGCCCATACTGCAAAACAAATGCTTATTCAACGTTTAAAAGAGGCTGAGCGCAGTGTAGTATATGAGGAATACTACAGTCGTGAAGGTGATATCATCACTGGTGTTATTACACGTGTCGAAGGTAAAAATGTGTTTATCGACCTTGGTAAAACAGAAGCAATTTTACCTCCAACAGAGCAAATTGCTACTGAAACATACCGTGAAGGGGATCGTATTAAATGCTATATCGTAGAGGTTAAGAAAACTACGAAAGGCCCTCAAATTATGATTTCTCGTACACATCCAGGTCTATTAAAACGTCTATTTGAATTAGAGGTTCCAGAAATCTTTGAAGGCGTAGTAGAGCTTAAGTCTGTAGCTCGTGAGCCGGGGATGCGTTCTAAAATCGCTGTATATAGTCGAGATGAAAATGTTGACCCTGTAGGTGCTTGCGTAGGTCCTAAAGGACAACGTGTACAACATATTGTTGATGAATTACACGATGAAAAAATTGACATTGTTAAATGGGATGAAGATCCAGCAATTTATATTGCTAACTCCCTGAGTCCTGCGAAGGTTGTATCTGTAGATGTAAGCGAAGAAGAAAAAGCTTCTTATGTAGTAGTACCTGATTATCAATTATCTTTAGCTATTGGTAAGGCTGGTCAAAATGCTCGTTTAGCTGCTAAGTTGACTAACTGGAAAATTGATATTAAAAGCGAAACTCAAGCTGCTGAAGAACCTTTCACAGGTTTTGGCAATGCTGAGGATGGTGAATAGTCATGAAACCAAAATCCCAACCTATGCGTACTTGCGTAGGATGTGGTGAACCTAAGGCAAAACGAGAGTTGATTCGCGTAGCCTTGAGTCCAGACGGCAATATCACTATTGATCGCAGCGGTAAAGCACCAGGACGTGGAGCTTATTTATGTGAGTCTATGTCATGTTTTGAGCAGGCTTATAAGGCAAAACGATTAGAACGATCATTAAAACATAGTGTATCTAAAGAGATATACGAAGCATTACAACGTGATTTACAAGAGAATGAGTAATCACTGATATACATGAATGAAGATAAAATTTTGAATCTCTTAGGTCTAGCACAACGAGCAGGACAAGTTATTTCTGGTGACTTCATTGTAGAAAAAGCTATAAAAAGAAAGGAACCAAAGTTAGTACTTCTCGCTGGTGACTGTGCAGCCAACAATGAAAAAAAATATACTCAATTAGCAGAAACCCATCACATTCCACTTCATAGTATTGCCAATAAAGAGGCTTTAGGAACGGCCATTGGTAAGGAAGTTAGGGTAGTAGTTGCCGTACTAGATGATGGATTTGCAAAGGCATTACTTAAAGAGATTGATCGATAATAAGGGGGTATGTAGATGTCCAAAAAGCGCGTTCATGAAATCGCCAAAGAGTTCGGCGTAGAAAGTAAGCAGGTCATTTCTATCTTGCAACAAAATAATATCAATGTTACGAAAGCAGTTAATTCTGTAGATGATTCAGGTTACGAAATTGTAAAAAAACAATTAGGTAAAAAATCTGAAGCTCCTAAAGTAGTACAAAAAATAGAAAAAAAGGTAGAACAAAAGTCTGCTCCTGCAGCTCATAAACAAGAAGTTGCGTCACATAAACAACATCCAAATCGTTCTAACGAACAGAAAAAAGATAAACATAAACAATCTGGTCAAAAACAAGACGATCAATCTAAACAAAAGGACCATAAAAAAGGCAATGTACGTCATGTACAAATCTCTGAGCCTACACGCAAATCCGATGGTAACCAACATGGTGGAGACCGCGCTAACAATCGCCCTAATAATACCCGCAATAATGATAACCGTAATAACGTTCGTTCTAATGATGTGCGTAATAATGATAATCGCAACAACGATAATCGTAATAACGACAACCGCAATAACGATAACCGCAATTCTAATAATGATCGCCGTAACAAGAAAAATAAAAAAGGTGGCAATAACCGACCTCAATCCTTGTTATCTACATCTATGCAAAAAAAGAAGAATCGCGTAAAACATCGTAACGAGCAGTACTTACATCAAAAAGCAGAAGCTGAACGTAAAGCTGAAGCAGCAATTGCTACAGAAATTGAATTGAGCGGTCCTTTAACTGTTAAAGAATTAGCTGAAAAAATGGGTCGTGAAGTATCTGAAATCATCAAGAAATTGATGCTTTTAGGTGTTATGGCCAGCATTAACCAAGAGGTTGATGTAGATACAGCTACTATTGTAGCTGAAGAGTTCGGTGTAACTGTAACTGAAGTAGAACCAGAAGAAGATCCTACAGATGTTATCGAAATTGAAGATGCACCAGAAACGTTAAAACCACGTCCTCCTGTAGTAACTATTATGGGTCATGTTGACCATGGTAAAACATCCTTGTTGGACGTAATTCGTCAAACTAATGTAACAGCTGGCGAAGCTGGTGGTATCACTCAACATATCGGTGCGTACCAAGTTCGCTACAAGGATAATAAAATCACATTCCTTGACACACCTGGTCATGAAGCGTTTACTGCTATGCGTTTACGTGGTGCAAAATCTACAGATATCGCAGTTCTCGTAGTAGCTGCTGACGATGGAGTAATGCCACAAACTATCGAGGCCATTAACCATGCGAAGTCTGCAGATGTACCTATTATTGTAGCTATCAACAAAATGGATAAACCAGGTGCTAACCCAGACCATGTTAAACAACAATTGTCTGAACATGGACTTTTACCAGAAGAATGGGGCGGCGATGTCATCATGGTCCCAGTATCTGCTAAACAAAAGCAAGGTATTGATGACTTACTTGAAAATATCTTGCTCGTAGCAGAGGTTATGGAATTGAAAGCGAACCCTAACCGTAAGGCATATGGCGTAGTTATCGAGGCTCAACTTGATAAAGGTCGTGGTGCTGTATGTACTGTCTTGGTACAAAAAGGTTCTCTTCGTGTAGGTGATACAGTACTTGCTGGTACTGCATACGGTAAAGTACGTGCCATGACAAATGAGCGCGGTGAAAAAGTAAAAATTGCTCGTCCGTCTATGCCGGTAGAGATTTTGGGCTTCTCCGAAGTTCCACAAGCCGGTGAAATTATAAATGGTATGGATGACAACGAAGCACGTGCAATTGCTGAAAAACGTATTGCTAAGCAACGGGTTCAAGAATTGCAAGCTACACATAAAGTTACATTAGATGATATTTTCAACCAAATCCAACAAGGCGAGTTGAAGGATCTTAATATTATAATCAAAGCCGATGTTCAAGGTTCTGTAGAAGCATTGCGTCAATCTTTAGAAGGCATCAAAAACCCTGAGGTTCGTATTGTTATTGTTCATGCTGCAGTAGGTGCCATTAATGAATCGGATATCATGTTGGCATCTGCATCTAATGCGATTGTAATGGGCTTTAATGTACGCCCTGATGCTAATGTTCGACGTGCAGCGGAACAAGAAAAGGTTGACTTGCGTACATATCGTGTAATTTATGATGCTATCAATGACGTTGAATCTGCTATGCGCGGTATGTTGGCGCCTCAATTTAAAGAGGTTGTTGTAGGTCGTGCAGAAGTGCGTCAGGTTATTTCCACACCAAAGGCTATTGTAGCTGGCTCTTATGTAACAGAAGGTCGTATTACTAACGACTCTGAAGTTCGTTTAATTCGTGACGGCATCGTTGTATTTGAAGGTAAGGTTGATTCTTTACGTCGATTTAAAGATGAAGTTAAGGAAGTTAAAACATCCTTTGAATGTGGTATCTCCTTAGAAGGATACCGCGACATCAAGGAAGGCGACGTTATTGAAGCTTACTTGATGGAAGAAATTGCACCTCAATTATAGGAGGTTTATATGAGTGATGTTCGTGTCAGAAAATTACAAGAATTTATCAAACAAGAGGTAAGTCAAATGTTGATGCGCGGATTGAAAGATCCGCGTATCGGCTTCACTACTATTACCGATGTTCATGTAACAGGTGATTTACGTGAAGCTACGATTTATGTCTCCTTGTTTGGTTCCGATAAGGAAAAAGAAGATACCCTTATCGCATTAAAGCATGCAGCAGGTCATATTCGTACAGAGCTTGGCAAAGTACTTAAATTACGCCATATTCCTTCTATCACATTTGATAAGGATACGTCTTTAGACTATAGCATGCATATTGAATCCCTTTTGAATGAAATCAAAAAGGATGAAGAAACAAATTAACAAAAAGGATACAGAACATGAGTAAGATTACTATTAATCAATTACATATGGCTCTGTGTGAAGCTAATTCTATTATGCTAACCGTCCATATTAGACCTGATGGTGATGCTATTGGGTCCATGGTAGCCTTTTACGAAGCCCTTGTAGGACAAGGTAAAACTGTATATATGGTAGTGGATGATGTAGTTCCTGAGAAGTACACATTCTTACGATATACGGACCACATTCATGATGTAGCGTATTTTGAAACTAATCCAGTTGATATTGATATGCTTATGGTTTTGGATGCTAGCACGTATGAGCGAATTGGCAAAGTAGGTGCACTTTGGAGTGCACCTATTTTTAATATAGATCACCATATTTCTAATACAGAATTCGCGGACCATCTATATTTAAAGCCTGACTTTGCTGCTACTGGTGAAATTGTTACCGACTTATGTAGAAAATGGAATTGGCCTATCACTGAATCTATGGGTACGGCATTATATATGGCGATTGCTACAGATTGTGGTTTCTTTAAATTTAGCAATACTACAGCAAATACTCTTGAGATGGCTGCCAAATGTGTAGCTGCAGGGGCTAGACCAAATGTTATTTCTGAAACCATAGAAGCCGTATCTGCCAGTCGTTTAGAATTAACAAAACAAGTTATGCAAACTATCGAGTTTTACAAGAATGATACGATTGCTACCATCGAGTTGAATCGTGAGGCTATGACTATACTTGGCGATGATACAGATGGTTTTGTAGATATTATTAGAAATGTTGATACTGTAGACGTGGCAATTTTATTAAAAGCAGAAGCTGATGATATAACACGTGTAAGTTTACGTTCTAAAGGTATTGATGTGAACGTTGTAGCAAGCCATTTTGGTGGTGGTGGTCATATTCGTGCTGCAGGTTGCACTATTAATCTACCATTAGAAGAGGCAAAACAAGCTCTCATTGAGGTAATTTAATAATGGATGGGATATTACCATTTTTAAAACCACCTGGCATTACAAGCCATGATGCCGTTGCTATTTGTCGTCGTATTCTAAAGGAAAAGCGCATTGGTCATAGTGGTACATTAGATCCTATGGCTTATGGTGTATTGCCTGTGTTTCTTGGTAAGGCTACGCGCCTCATAGAATACACGGATGAATTTGATAAAACCTATGTAGCAGAATGTAAATTGGGTACTTTTACGGATACTGAAGATAGCTCAGGACAACCTGTGTTGCCAGATAATGATATGGTATTGCGAGAGGGTATTGTATTGAATCGAGCTATTCAATCTACAGAAATCTCGACAACTATGGTTAAACCAGGATTTGAAGAATTGGTTAGTATTTTGAGAAAATTTGCTGGCGTTCAGGACCAAAGGCCGTCTAAGTATTCTGCCATTAAAGTAAATGGTATTCGAGCTTATGAATATGCTCGTAAAGGTATTCCTGTGGAGCTACCATTACGTCAAATTCATATTAAAAATATTGAGCTCATTGCTTATGGATTCCCTTTTTTCACGATTCGCGTGACATGCTCAGGGGGGACTTATATTCGCTCATTATTACGCGATATTTGTATTGCTTTAGGTATTCCTGGCACTATGACTTCTTTGGCACGTACTCAAGTAGGCCCTTTTGATATCGGCTCTGCTAAGATGGCCGAAGAATTGATGCTACATGGTGAAAGTCTGTTGTTGCCAACAGATACGGCTGTTTCTCATCTTTCAAAAGTAACTGTAAATAGTGTACAATTAAGAATGATGATAGAAGGCAAGCAGTTACCGATTGGTAAAGAATTTGCTTTCACAGAAATAGGTCAGCTCTATAGAGCTTATGGACCGAATGGTTTTATTGGTATTATGAAACGAAACAACCACACATTAAAAGTGGAAAAAAATATTTTTATTGAAGGATAAGTATGAAGCAACTACATTCGTTTGATGAACTACGTCAAATCAAAGATACAAAAGTATATGCCCTTGGTACCTTTGATGGCATTCATCGAGGTCATCAACGAGTTATACATAAGGCTGTTGAAGAGGCTATATCAGTCGATGGGGTTAGTATCATCATTACCTTCGAGCATCATCCGTTAACTATATTACATCCAGAACGAGTACCTAAACGAGTGATTCAAGAAGAGATTATGGATACTGTGCTAGAAGAACTCAAAGTTGACTATATTTTGCGGTTACCTATGACTGAAGCATTATTAAAAATGACTGCAGATGAATTCTTGCATGAGCTCTGCAATGATATGAATGTGGAAGCTATTGTAATCGGTGAGAACTTTACATTTGGTGCAAAGGGGCTTGGTAATCCAGAATATATGAAACAAGTGGTAGCGGATAAGAATATACGAGTTCTTGTACAGCCTTTATTACCTTGTGATGGTCGTAGTACACCTATTTCTAGTACAGAAATTAGAAAAGCTATTCATGAAGGGCATTTGGAGGATGCAAATCATTGGCTAGGTAGGCCATTCCAGTTTAAAGGAACTGTGATTAAAGGTGATCAACGGGGACGCACATTAGGATTTCCTACATTAAATCTATTACTTCCTAATGAAATGGCTACACCTCCAGATGGAGTCTATGCTAATCGTGTATGTATTGATGGTATTTGGTATGATGGGGTAGGCAATATTGGAGATAATCCAACCTTTAGAAATCAGTACCATAGATGTGAAGTACACGTTTTTAACTTTGACCAAGATATATATGGAAAAGAAGTAATTGTACAGTTCATTTCTTATATTAGAGGGGAAGTTAAATTTAATAATTTACAAGATCTTATCGATCAAATGAAGGTAGATGAAGAACAGGCTCTAGCTATTTTGGCTAATGCATAAAAGGGGGTTCTCATGGATATTAAAGAAGCTCGAAAACAGATAGATAATATTGATTCTGTATTAGTTACGGAGTTTGAGAAGCGACTCACACTGATTAAAGAAATTGGTAAATATAAGGATGAACATCACTTACCACTTATTGATGAAGAACGGGATGAAAGTATCATTGCTTTACATACTCAAAATTGTAAAGATAAAGTTTTAGCACCTTATGTTGAAAATTATATAAAAACCGTCGTTTCTATGAGTAATGAGTTCTTAAAGGAGCATATGCATAAGCATATTTTTCTCATTGGTATGCCTGGCGCAGGTAAAACTACTGTTGGTAAGGTTCTAGCAAAAGAGTTAGGCCGCGACTTTTTCGATCTAGACCAAACGATTCAAGACAAGGTAGGTAAATCCGTTCAAAATATTTATATTTACGATGGTAAAGATGCTTTCAGTGAATATGAATATAGTACAATCAAAGAATTAATTCACAATAAACCATCTGTCATTGCTACAGGTGGCGGCACTGTTACCTATGATAAAACTGTTAAATTGATGCGCAATAATGGTCTTGTTGTATTTGTTAACCGCGATGTAAATCATATTTTAGATGATTTGGATCTAGAGATTCGTCCGCTTGTAAAAGAAAGTATCGAATATATTTTTAATGTATATGAAGAACGTTATCCTTTATATGAAGAAGTAGCACATATTAAAATTGGTAACGAAGGCAGTATTACCGATGCAGTGCAAGAAATTATTGAAGCTTTGCCGAATACGGAGAAATAATGGACGCCATACGAGGATTTGTATACCGAACTATATATGAGAATACACAACGTACATATTGCGTGTTTATCCTAAAAGATTATAATGAGGAATACATTACTTGTACTGGCAAATTTGAGTCTCCTAAAGAAGGGGAAGACATCGAAGTACGGGGCCGCTATGTAGAACATGAAAAGTACGGCCGCCAATTTGATGCGAGCAGTGTTGAAAAGTTAAAACCTGATAATATGGGTGCTGCCAAGACTTATTTGTTGAATCTAGGAATAAAAGGTTTTGGTGAAAAATCCGTAGAGAAGGTACTAGAATATTTCGGTATTCGTATTTTAGAAATTTTACGGGAAGAACGTCCAGAAGAGATTAAAGATGTTCCAGGTCTCCGAAAGAGTGTTAAGGATGAGCTATTCAATACCTTACTTGGCGAAGGTATTTTATCTGATTTAAATCATTTTTTTGAAAGTCATCACATTTCATCGAAATGGAGTCGTATTGTATATACCTATTATGGTGTGCAGTCTGTCGCAGTTATAGAGGATAATCCTTATACATTATTACGTGTAGCACCGGATATGCTTTTTGGTACGGCCGATACACTAGCAGAGCATCTTGGTATTAATGGTAGTGATACACGCCGTTTAGAGGCTGGTTTAGAATGGATTCTACGTAGTCTAGATAATCAAGGTCATACATGTTTACCAGTAGACCAACTTATCGGTCGACTTGACGATTTATTACAAACTGATGTAGATGATATTGCGAACTTTATTGAAAGCCTGCTGGAACAAGGTGCACTGTATAGTACGTATTATGAAGATATCTTATATATCTATCCGCCAGAGATGTATGTTTCTGAAGTGGAAGGTGTCCACTATACTCGTGAGTTTCTATTAGAAGCTGATCCAATAGCATTAGATATTTCTAGTTTTATTGAAAAGTTTGAACGAGACAACTACATTATCTTTGGTGATGCTCAAAAAGAAGCTATACAGCTCTCATTTTTTGAAAAGTTTTCTCTTATAACTGGTGGTCCTGGTACAGGTAAAACAACTATCATCAAGGCACTAGTAAAAGGTTTCCAACTCGGTGGATTGGGGCGCATTATACTTTGTGCTCCTACGGGACGTGCTGCAAAGCGTCTGACCGAGGCCACTGAGTTTGAAGCTACTACAATTCATCGTCTATTGGTACCTGTTCAAGGTAGTGACTCCTATGACTTTACAAAGAATGAAGATGATCCTCTAGATATAGATGTCATTATCATCGATGAAGCATCTATGCTTAATGTGCGTTTATTCTATTCTTTGATGGCTGCTATTCCAAAGGAAGCTCATGTCATTATTGTGGGTGACGTAGATCAATTACCACCTATAGGTGCTGGGTTCGTATTAAAAGATTTATTAGATAGTGATTGTGTGCCCTATACACGACTTAATCAGATTTATCGTCAAAGCTCTGGTAATACTATCGTTGAAAGTGCTTACGCAATTAACCGTGGTGAAATGCCTAACCTGGAAGGTGTGAGCGAAGAGTTTTCTTTTATTCCTGTTAAATCTTATGATATGATGATGAAAGCCATCATTGATGTATATAAACGTGAACAAGAGACGATAGAGGATGAATTAGATATTCAAATTATTTCTCCTATGCGCCGTGGTGAAGCAGGTAGTACATTGATATCACAATATGTACAACAAGCCGTAAACCCTCCAGACAGCTATAAGGGAGAAGTTCGTGTCAATGGCATTACGTATCGCGTTGGGGATAAGGTTATTCAAATTCTCAATGATTATGAGTTAGAAGTGTTTAATGGCGAAATTGGCATTATCTATGCTATTACGCGGACCGATATTTGTATTCGATTTATCCATAAAGAGGTTCGTCTACCTATTGATGAAGCACATATGATTATGCCTGCTTATGCTATTACAGTTCATAAGAGTCAAGGTAGTGAGTATGGTGTAGTTATTATTCCATTTGTTCCACGTTATGGTGGTATGTTACAACGTAATTTGTTGTATACTGCTGTTACACGGGCAAAGCGTAAAGTAATTATCGTTGGTACTACGAGCGCAGTTGAACGTGCTGTACGTACTGTTAATGCCGATGAACGTTACACATTGTTTAAAGAACGACTACAAGGGAGATGTGATTCGTAATGAGTCTTTGGGATTTCCTATTTCCACCTGTATGCCCTCACTGTGGTGCACCCGTAGCAACACAAGGGGATTGGTGTAAAGCTTGTTTTACAGATCTATTACATATTCGTCATGTACCACATAAATTTTTACACTATGTAGATGATGTATGTGTGTTGGCCGAATATCGTGGTGGTCTAAAGTCTATGATTTACGATGTAAAATTTAATGAAAAAAAGGAGCAGTCCAAAGGGGCCGCTCCTTTTTTAGTATCGTACAACTTTTACATGAAATATAATGAGTCTAACATTGTGAACAGTAATTGTAAAATTATGTATGATTATATTGTTCCCGTACCATCTAGCGAAAAGAAAAAAGCTAAGAGAGGATATAATCAAGTAGATTTATTCTTTCTTGAATGGGCTCATTCTTTATGGGAGATAGATAGAAAAAAATTTAAATGGTTAGATTGTATATACAAGTTTGATACTTCTCGAGATATGTGGGGATTAACAAATAAAGAAAGACATCAAAATATTGATGATGCCTTTGTTATATGTGCTGATTATAAGGATATTGATTTTACCAATAAGAATATATTAATTGTTGATGATATATATACTACAGGTGCCACAATTGAAGCTGTAGCAAAAGTCTTACAAAAGCATAAAGCGCTACGCGTTGATGCCCTTACACTGGCTAGTGGTAGTTTCTAATCTTTATTACTAAATGTAGGAATATAATATTTGATTTCATATTAGCCAAGCACATCAATAAATGCTTTAACTACATCAGGATCAAAGAGGGAGCCAGATGCACTAAAGAGTTCTTCTTTTGCTTTAGCTTTTGTTTTTGCCCAAAATTCAGTAGAAGGATTAACTGTTGTATCATAGTAATCTGCTACAGCAATAATTCGAGCTCCTAACGGAATATTGGCACCACGTAAATGTTTGGGATAACCAGAACCATCCCATTTTTCATGATGATAACGAATATAAGGTAAAATTTGTTGGCAGCAAGGATAGTTTTCAATCATATTGGCACCACTTGCAGCATGTTGTTTATACTTAGACATTTCTTGCTTATTAAGATATGGAGATTTTTGGATTAATGCATTAGGAACCATTAATAGACCCACGTCATGAAGTAAAGCTGCGTGACGAATCTGTTCAATTTCATTTAATGGTAAACCCATTTTAGCTGCGATGCTAACAGCATAGTTTGAAACCTGAATAGAATGTGTATAGAGATGATAGCTTTTCATTTGTATCATCTGTAAAAGTTGTGCGCTTATGGCTTCTAAACTGTCTTTCTCCAGTTCATACAAACCTGATGGTTGCATCAATGATAACATAAACATAATAAACCCCTCTAACTAACAAACTGAACATATGGTACAACCCCTCGTACTTATGTTCATATCGTACAACTTTAGGCCGTTCTAATTTAACAGTATACAAATTATACACCATAAATAATTTTTTGTGTATGATACGTATGTTCTTACAAATATGTTGTATTCATATTTGGCATACGAAAACTAATTGACAATTTAAGAATCCACTAGATATGGTACTTAAAAAATATGATTTTAGAAATATTAAAATATTATGAAGAATATTTTAGGTTTTCTATTCCAATTTTCTATACATCAACAAATAGGGGTTGCAAAATTTATTCTCATTGTTCTAAGAGATCGGAAGAGCGTCGTGTAGGGAAAGAGTGTAG
>CAJZEE010000010.1 GCA_915066865.1 uncultured Veillonella sp. | reverse complement strand
TACCTCTTTCATAATCCATTGAACTCATCGCACTTACCTCCTAAACTTTTAGAAATATAAATTTAGTTAAATAAAAAAACGGCTACAAGAGCATCATAAATAAGCTCTTGTAGCCGTAAATCTCGGTTCACGCTAGAGAGACTTGACCCATCCCGTCAAGGTTATACAAGGTATGTAGTAGTTCTATACAGTTAATCTATATCATCACATTCAGATTCGATAAAGCAAAGATAAATAAGAAAAACTTTATATGCATGAATTTATATCATATATATTATGTAAATACCACATCTCACACTTAGTATAAAATTATTTTTATACACTGTCAATAACAATTGATGAATAATCATAAACTATTTTTTTATCCTAGAAATTATTTTCTATAGACTTTATATCGTTAATTTTGTTATATACTTATAGACTGGTACAGGAGCTCAACATATTAACCACTCCATTAATCCATCGTATAAAATTACATATAGCATTCATGTTTCAATACATATTTAAAGGCAGTATCGTAGTAACAGGTTTAAAATGATTTTTATATGATACTAACTATTTCATAAATATATAAAAAGCTCCCTACTCAAAGAATAGGGAGCCTTAATAGTGTCGATTATTATTCTGCTTCTTCAGCTTCAAAATGCTTAGGAGCTTCTGGTTTCATCAACGGGAACAATAATACATCTCGAATAGATGCAGAGTCTGTTAAGAACATAACAAGACGGTCGATACCAACACCAAGACCAGCTGTTGGAGGCAAGCCGTACTCAAGAGCAGTAACGAAATCCTCATCCATACGATGAGCTTCATCGTCACCCGCTTCACGTTCTTTCAATTGATCCAAGAAACGTTGTTTTTGGTCGATTGGATCATTTAACTCGGAGAAGCCATTTGCCAATTCACGACCATAGATGAAAGCTTCAAAACGTTCTGTAGCCAATGGATTTTCACGACTTGCTTTAGCAAGTGGAGAAATCTCTTTAGGGTGACCATATACGATAGTTGGCTGAATCAAGTTTTCTTCTACATAATCTTCAAAGCAAAGATTTAAGATTTTACCAATACCATCATTTTCTGTGTATTCTACATTTAAGCGATCAGCAATAGCACGAGCTTCTTCTATAGTTGTGACTGCATCAAAATCTTCACCAGTGTATTTTTTTACACCTTCAGCCATTGTGATACGATTCCAAGGAGGAGTCAAATTAATTTCTGTACCTTGGTATGTAATTTCTTGTGTACCAAGTACTTCTTGAGCACAGTAGGACACAAGATTTTCTGTTAAGCGAATCGCATCCTCTACATCTCCATAGGCTTGGTATGATTCGATAGTAGTAAATTCTGGATTATGACGATTATCGATACCTTCGTTACGGAAGCAACGGTTCATTTCGAACACGCGGTCCATACCACCAACGATTAAACGTTTGAGATACAATTCTGGTGCAATACGCATGTAAATATCGATATCAAGCGCATTATGGTGAGTGATAAATGGACGTGCAGCAGCTCCACCAGGGATAGCATGCATCATCGGTGTTTCCACTTCCATGAAGCCATCACGCATCATGTATTCGCGAATCTTAGCAACGATTTGAGAGCGTTTTACAAATGTATCACGCACTTCAGGATTTACAATCAAATCAACATAACGTTGACGGTAACGAAGTTCTGTATCCTTTAATCCATGCCATTTTTCTGGTAGTGGACGTAAAGACTTAGATAACAATGTTAATTTGTTAACTTTAATGGTAACTTCACCGGTATGCGTTTTAAATACGTGACCTTCTATGCCGATGATATCACCGATATCAAGCATTTTAACGTATTTATAAGCATCTTCGCCCAATACATCTTTACGGAAGTATACTTGAATATCACCTGATTTATCACGAATATTCGCAAATGCCGTTTTACCATGGGAACGGATTGTCATCAAACGACCTGCAATAACTACAGGCTGGCCATCATATTTCAAGAAGAAGTCTTCTTTAATATCTTTTGCGTAATCTTTTACGACAAAACGTTGGCCAAATGGGTAAATACCATCAGCTTCATATTCGGCTAATTTATCGCGGCGAATTTGCATTTGCTCATTCAGCTCTTCTTGTATATTTTTAATTTCTTCACTCATGTTATCGCCTCTTTGTCGGTAATTGTAAATTATTGGATTGCTAACACTTTGAATGTTACAGGACCATCTGGTGTGGAAACCTCTACTTCATCGCCCTTACGTTTACCCAAAATAGCTTTACCTACAGGAGATTCATTAGAGATACGATTGTTAAATGGATCCGCTTCAGAGGAACCAACGATAACATATTCCAATTCATCGTTGTACATAGTGTCAAGTACAGTAACTTTACTACCTACAGATACAACGTCACCTTTTACAGATTCATCGATAATCTTCGCAGTGTTAATCTTATTCTCTAACTCTACAATATGACCTTCAATAAAAGCTTGTTCATTTTTTGCATCATCATATTCAGAGTTTTCACTGATATCGCCATATTCAATAGCAGTTTTAATACGTTCAGATACTTCAATACGACGTACAGATTTATAGTACGCTAATTCTTCTTCTAACTTCTTTAAACCTTCGGCGGTGAGTAATGTTTCTTTTACGTCTGCCATGGGTACCCCACTCTTTCTACATATAAATAATAAGAAAAAGTGTCATAATAAGATGACACCTTATCTCTTGTTTCTAAATTATCTCAATCATTATATAAAAATACTATTTATTTGTCAATCTGACTCCCCTTCAGACAGTATTTTGCGATATGATTCTAGCTCATTGTGAAAGCTCGTTACAGTATGAATTGTATTCACTCGATTGCGCCAATATGCAGATTCCGGAAGTCCCTTCATATACCAGCCCGCATGAGTGCGTATCTCCTTAACGGCCATACTTTCACCCTTGTATTGGCATAACAAGTCAAAATGCTTTAATAACATATCTAGACGCTCTATATCGGTCGGTGCAGGTAACACTTCACCAGTAGCTAGATAGTGGTGAATGCGATCAAATATCCAAGGGTTCCCTTGTGCCCCACGCCCTATCATTACAGCGTCACAGCCTGTTTCATCAAGCATTTGCTTAGCATCTTCAGGCTCCACAATATCACCATTGCCAAGTACAGGTACAGATACCGCTTCTTTCACAGCTTTAATATAAGACCAGTCCGCATGTCCACTATACATTTGCTCCTTTGTACGCCCATGTACGGCAATAGCAGCCACACCTGTAGACTCAATGCGTTTTGCAAAATCCACGACATTAATAGAGTCACTATCCCAACCGATACGCATTTTTACAGTAACAGGTACATCAACAGCCTCAACAGCAGCTTCTGCAACACGCGCCGCTAGATCAGGATTTTTCATAAGTGCCGAACCATCGCCAGAGGTAACTACCTTTTTTACAGGACAGCCCATGTTTATATCTACAATATCGGCACCCGCATCGGCCACAACCTTAGCCCCCAAAGCGATTGCTTCTGGATTAGAGCCAAAAATTTGCATGGATACAGGACGTTCTGCATCTTCAATGCGCAATAATTCATGAGTACGTTCATTCTTATATTTAATGCCCATAGCACTGACCATTTCGGTACATACCAAGGCTGCACCATGTTCTTTAGCCAGTAGTCGATACGCAATATCGCTAACCCCTGCCATAGGCGCTAATATGGCTTGACCATCAATTTTGACAGCCCCAATTTGCCACTGTTTATTATTCATATAATTCTATATCCCCTAATAAAAAAGGTACAGCATAAGCTGTACCCGAATGTACACTACTTCGTTACATATACGTAACTATATTATAGTAGCATTATTTATTTCTTTCGTAAATAAGGCGTAAGCCTTCTAATGTAAGCATAGGTTCTACATGGTCAATACAGTCTGTAGCACTGCTAATAAGTTGTGCCAAACCACCTGTAGCCACTACAGTTACATGATTTCCCATTTCTGCTTTCATACGAGACACGAGTCCTTCTACTTGCCCTACATAACCGTAGAACATACCAGATTGCATAGAAGACACCGTATTTCGGCAAATGACTTGCCCCGGATCTCTCACATCGATACGAGGCAATTTGGCTGCCCGTTGAAATAGAGCTTCTGCAGAAATGGTTACCCCTGGACTAATAACCCCGCCCATATAATCACCATTACCTTGTACCGCACAATAGGTAGTAGCCGTACCAAAATCGATGATAATTAAATCGCCCTTATAAAGCTCATGTGCTGCTACGGCATTTACAATACGGTCAGCCCCTACTTCACGAGGATTATCATACTTAATAGCGATGCCAGTTTTAGTGCCTGGTCCTACAATAAGAGGATTTACATTAAAGTAGCGCAAACACACGCGCTCTAATGTAGGCATTAATGGTGGTACAACCGAGGAGATAATGATAGCATTAATATCTTTTACATCAACCTTACGGTCGTGAAAGAATAAGTTCATCATCAGCATGCCATATTCATCGGTGGTACGAACCCGATCTGTGGAAATACGCCAGTGACCCACAAGTTCTGTCTTGTCGTATACACCGAGAACAATATTGGTGTTTCCCACATCAATTACTAATAACATTAATGCCTCCTATTTACGCGGACGAATTGATACGTCCCCTGCCACAATACGTTTAATTGTCCCATCTGGGATTCTTACTAATAAATTACCATCTTCATCAATATCTGTAGCTGCCCCTTCATAGGTATTGCCAGGAGCACGCACTTCAATTTCTTCACCGAGAGTAACAGATAATTGACGCCATTCATTAAGGGTTTCGTCAAAGCCACTATCGAGCACTTCATAATATTGATGTTCTAATTCTTCTAATATAAGTCTAAATGCTTCTGTGCGCTCAATATCAATATCTTCCATCGCAAGGGATGTAGCAATTAATTTTAACTCTTCTGGTAATTCTTCTTGTTTTGTTTTTACGTTGACCCCAATGCCCATTACAATATGAGAAATTTCTTCCATAGAACCAGACATTTCAGTCAAAATACCTACTAGCTTACGACCATTCACAAGAATATCATTAGGCCACTTTATCCCCGCATCAGTGAGTCCCATCTTATGAAAGGCCTTTGTTAAAGCCACTGCAGCCATCAAAGTACACTTTGGAGCCTCTACAGGTGGAAAATCAGGGCGTAAAATCAAACTAAACCACAAGCCCTTGCCAAATGGAGAATACCAACCACGAGATAAGCGCCCACGACCAGCAGCCTGTTCCTCAGTAACCACAACCGTGCCTTCTTCTGCACCTTGTTGAGCTAAACGACGAGCTTCTAAGTTCGTAGACTCCGTAGTATCCATATAAACATATCGTTTACCAAATACATCTGTTTTTAAGATTTGTTTCATTGCCAAGGGGCTCAACAAATCAGGTTCTTCCAATAATCGATACCCTCTCTTGGTATAAGATTCAATTTTGTAGCCTTTTTGACGTAACGCCTTGATATGTTTCCAAATAGCTGTGCGCGAAACATGGCAGGCTTCGGACATATCTTGTCCCGATACGAAACTACCTTGGTTTTGTCTCAAGAATTCTAGCACTTCATCACGCATAGTTTAGAGCCCCTTTCTTTGTCAACCTAGGTTTACAATTCGATTGTACAAGTGTACCTTGTAAAATGCAAGGATTATTTAAAATAATTAATGGTATAATGTATATAGTATAAAGGTATACATAAAAAAATAGATAACAATAATGCTATCTATTATCCTTCGGAGAGATATATGAAACAGTTTACATTAGAAGAGAAAAATCAAGTTTTAGAGAACCCTTTTATCCATATTCATCGAAAACTGGATGTACTACTCAATATAGGGAAGTTACTAATGGAATGTGGGGCAAATACAAATCGAATCATTGAGGAAATGCTAAAAGCTGCAACATTTATGGGAATTCCTCATGATTACTTAAATATCCATATTTCATATACCACTATTATGGTCAATCTATTACACAAAGAACGATCCATAACGGTCTTCAGAAAAACACCGGTTCATATTCCGAATATGGCTATGATCAATGCCGTATCAAAGCTCACATGGCGCGCATTTGAGCGACATTACTCACTAACGACCTATGAACGACTAATTGCCAAACTGGATACAACTATACCAACGTATCCAAACTGGATAAAAGGACTAGCTTGTGCACTAGGATCAGCAGGTCTTGCATACCTCTACAGTGGCGATATCATCGCATTCATTGTTACCATCATATGTTCTAGTATTGGTTATTTTACGCGCACCCTATCAGGCAGATTAGGTCTTAATGAATATGTAGGAATCGCATTAGGCGGATTTGGTGCCATGATATCGGCTTACGCTTTTTATAGTCATGTAAATAATGAATCCTTACTATATGTACTCGTTTGCTGTACCTTGTTCATGATTCCTGGGGTACCATTGATCAATTGTGTCATCGATATCATTAATAATCATATTTTATCGGGCATGACACGCGCTATAAGAACACTACTCATCGTGGGTAGCATGACTTTAGGTATGGCTATGGCACTCTACTTTAGCCCTGCACCAGCATTTAATTTTGTTGATATTAAACCTCATGTTATTTCCATAGAGCAAGTTATCGGTTCTTTTACAGCTGCGGCCGCTTTTGCGGTACTTTTTAATGCTCCTGTCAGACTATTAGTATCCATTGGTATTGGTGGCGTACTATGTGTATGTATTCGCAATATACTATCCGTAGAATTAGGATTTTCTACACCAGGTGCTACCTTTATTGGTGCTGCCATTATGAGTATTATTTTTGTAAAAGTTTCTACTTGGTTAAAAACATCTAGCACTATCATTATCGTACCGTCTGCCATCGCATTAATGCCCGGTATATTGTACTACCGATTTCTCTTCGACATGTTACACATCAATGCATTAAATGATGCTAGTCTAATCCTTATGATACAAAATGGTGTAACTGGCACATTTACAACTATAGCTATAGCAATCGGTGTAGCTATACCAAATGTTTTGGCACAAAAATATTTGCAAAAACTAAAAGAACAACGCATGACAGAACTTCTTGCCACACGTCATATAAACGATGGACAGTAAAAAAGAGCTAGCCTTTTTAGAAGGCTAGCTCTTTTTCATTTGGACAAAATCCATTATTTAATTTCATTAGATGATGCTTCACTAAGATCTGCTACAGTACTAGTTGTTTCTTTAGCATCAACACTATCTGGTACTACGCTACCTTCTACTTCAGAAGCTACTTTAGGCTCCTCAGCTTCAGGTTCTTTTGTTGTACCATATTTGTAAAGATTATCTACCGCTTTCGCATCGATTGTTTCCTCTTCTAACAAAGCATTTGCCATGTCATGTAAGAATTTTTCATTATCGCTAAGAAGTTTTGTTACATCTTTATAAGCTTCTTCTACGATACGATGAATTTCAGAGTCGATTTTCGCAGCGATTTCTTCACTATAGTTGCGCTCATGGCCCAGGTTTTTTCCTAAGAAGATTTGTTCTTGTTGTTCACCAAACACGATAGGACCAAGCTCATCGCTCATCCCCCAACGCGTTACCATAGCGCGAGCAGTATTAGTTACGCTTTGCAAGTCACCTGAAGCGCCTGTACTGATTTCATCTAAAATCAAGGCTTCTGCAATTCGACCACCAAGAGCGACTCGAATATCTGCTAATAATTGAGATTTTGTTTTGTAGTTTTGTTCCTCAGTAGGAAGCATCATAGTGTATCCACCAGCTGCACCACGAGGAATAATTGTTACTTTATGAACAGGATCTGCATGAGGCAATAGATGTGCCACGATAGCATGACCAGATTCATGGTATGCTGTCAATTTACGATCCTTATCGCTCACAATATGACTGCGGCGTTCAGGTCCCATACTAACTTTTTCACTGGCTTCTTCAACTTCAGCCATAGTAATTACTTTTTTGTTAAGACGAGCCGCCAAAAGAGCTGCTTCATTTAACAAATTGCTCAAGTCTGCACCAGTAAAGCCTGGTGTTTTCTTCGCAATTATTTTCAAGTCTACATCGTCAGCCAAAGGCTTATTACGAGCATGAACTTTCAAAATTGCTTCACGGCCGCGTAGATCTGGACGACCTACAATAACTTGACGGTCAAAACGACCTGGACGCAAGAGTGCAGGATCTAGAATATCTGGGCGGTTTGTTGCAGCGATAGTAATAATACCTTCGTTGGCACCAAAGCCATCCATTTCAACGAGCAATTGGTTCAATGTTTGTTCACGTTCATCGTGACCACCACCAAGGCCGGCACCACGTTGGCGACCAACCGCATCAATTTCGTCTATAAAGATGATACATGGGGCGTTCTTTTTCGCTTGTGTGAAAAGATCACGCACACGAGAAGCACCAACACCAACGAACATCTCTACAAAGTCAGAACCAGAAATCGTAAAGAATGGTACCCCTGCTTCACCAGCAACAGCTTTAGCAAGTAATGTTTTGCCTGTACCTGGAGGTCCTGCCAATAATACACCTTTCGGAATTTTAGCACCGATAGTTGTAAATTTGCCTGGATCCTTTAAGAATTCTACTACTTCTTCTAATTCTTGTTTTGCTTCTTCAGCACCAGCTACATCTTTGAAGCTAACCTTTACATTGCCTTCACCCATCAATTTAGCACGGCTTTTACCAAAGTTCATCACTCGGCCACCGCCACCTTGCGTTTGTTGCATGATGAAGAAGAATAATACTACCAAAATGATAATCGGAATAGCAGAACCTAACAAGCTCATCCACCAAGCTGGTTGCTCAGGTGGAGCTGCAGTAATTTCTACACCATTATCTTGTAAAGTTTTGATTAACGTTTCATCAGTTGGCGCATAAGAATTGAATTCTGTTCCATTTTTTAGTTTACCTTTAATACCATGATCATTGGTAATCGTTACGGACTCAACCTTTTTCTGTTGTACTTGTTGAATAAATCCTGTATAACTGAGTTCAGATTTATTCGCACTTTGACCAGAGAAAGCGTCAATGGCGATAACGAAAGCGGCAATGATAAGTAAATAAAGGACGATATTTTTTGTAAATCGACCCAAAATATTACCCCTTTCAATAATAGTTTAGTGGCATAAACGAATTGAGTACATCTCGTTGAGAGATGCACTCATATATTATATCATATTTTTAATCTTGATACATTTCTTCCTTTAAAATACCTATATAAGGTAAGTGACGATATTTTTCTGCATAGTCTAAACCATAGCCGATAACAAAGTAGTCAGGGATGACAAAACCTACATAGTCTACTTCTACATCCATTTTACGGCGTTCAGGCTTATTCAACAACGCTGCAAGGCGTACACTTTTAGCTCCACGAGCATGTAAATTTTCTAGCAAGTAATGTAATGTTGTACCCGTATCTACAATATCTTCTACAACGAGTACATGCTTTCCTTCTACAGAGCGATCCAAATCTTTTAAAATTCGAACTACCCCTGTACTAGTTGTACCACTGCCATAGCTAGAGCAAGAAATAAAATCGAAGCTTACATCCACATTCTCATCGATAGAGCGAGCTAAATCTGTAAAGAAAACGATAGCACCTTTCAATACACCTACGAGAACTACGGATTCCCCTTTATAGTCAGCACTGATTTGACGACCTAATTCAGCCACACGAGCCTTTAATTGTTCCTCTGTATATAAAATATCTTTTGCATCTTGATGCATCTATATGACCTCCGCGATTCATATTAATGTTTGCAATATACCTTTATTGTATCACATTGAGCACTTACTTTTATACTTTTAATATTGAAAGTTTTCCCTTCCCCAGTGTTAACAATATCGAGTAATTGCTCTTGATGAGCAGTGGTAAGCTTGATTTCAGGATCAAAGATGCTCACCAGTCTTTGCCACAATCGACGTTGGATAGACAACGGCTTCTTACGTAACCCCCTACGAGATATAAACGCGCCCTCATCAGAGATAGTTACTAACTCATCAAACGCCATATCCGTTAAATTAGAAATAAGAGAAATGTCTTCGCGTACAGAAGCCCCTAGCCTTACTATAGCATCGATAACGATAGGATTAATGGCTTTTAACTCAGGTATAATGCAATGACGAATTCTATTTCTTTGATATCGTACATCCTCATTTGTACTATCTATACAGTAAGAAATATCTTTCTCTTTTAAATATAGAAGTAATTCTTCTTTTGTGACATCTAACAGAGGTCTTACTACTGGAACAGTATAATCATTACTAACAACGGCCATGCCTGTCAAACCATTAAGTCCAGTCCCTCTAATAAGATGTGCTAAAATTGATTCTGCTTGGTCATCTTTATGATGAGCTACTGCAATATAGTCATACCCCTCAGACTGTGCTATACCGGTTAGCCATTGATACCGAACTTGGCGGCCTATAGTTTCCTCTGATAGCTTTTGAGCTTGACTCAATTTAGGCACGTCAAAGACAGCCGTATAAAATGGCAGTCCTAGTACGTCCGCTTGATTTCGTAACCATAGGACCTCATCCTTACTTTCAGGACGAATACAATGATCTACGATAGCAACTCCAAGCTCATATACTGTATGGCGATGTGTAGCAATATCTTGCAATAAATGCAATAAAGCCATCGAATCAGGACCACCAGAACAAGCTACCAAGATACGACAATTCTCAGGAAATATATCATGTAATTTTAAAGTGTGATTAACGGTTCGAATGAGTGCTTTCACATTCACGGGCCATCGCCTCCATACCATCTTGGTCGCTCACAAATACATGAGGGACCTCATAGGAATCCATAAAGGACGTTAAAATCTCTGCCCCAGCAACAATAATGTCGGCACGCCCAGCGGGTAAACCTTTTACTTGTAGTCTCTCATCACGACTCATATACCGCAATTTCATAATAATGCCTTCCACCGTTTCACGGCTCAATTTATGACCTTGTACCTTTGTGCCATCATAATGGTCTAAACCTAAATCAATAGCAGCCAAGGTTGTTAGGGTTCCTCCAATACCGATAAATTCACCAAATTCACCTTCAATCATCATCGGATCCCAAAGAAAACGAGTTTCCTCCCACACTCGTTGAGGCCCTTCGTCAGATATAGATTGAAGGCGTACCGCTCCCACAGGATAAGAACGACTCCAGTACACTCCGTCCTTGTTACCTAATGCAAGTTCTGTACTACCTCCACCAATATCGATGGTCGTATAATGACGTCCATCCTTTAATTGATCTCCTAACGCACCATTAAAACCATAAATAGCCTCTTCAGCACCAGATAAAATTCGCCACTCCATGGGACAGTATTCATTAATACGTTCCATAAATGCAAGTCCATTGGCTGCTTCACGAACAGCACTCGTCGCAAAACCAAAGCAATAGTCAGCACCGTATTCATTTGCTATTTTTTGTATATCCGTAAAGGCTTGATAGGATGCTTCCATGGATTCATCTCGCAAGGTACCATCTGTATTTCGTTGACCTAAACGGGTAGTCCACAACTGCTTAGGCTCATAACGCCACTCGTTATTCTCATAGGTAGCCAATAATAAACGCACCGAATTAGAGCCAATATCTATAATTGCTAACTTCATAATTGCTCCTTACATATAAATAGCATTTTTCTAATACTATTATAGCGTTAATACTCTATACATAAGTAAAGAGATGGCTAGATGCCATCTCTCACTATTAATCTCGACGACCACCTCGGCCTCCGCGTTTTCCTTCGGTATTGCGTTTTAAATCGTGTAATCGTTCATTGCTATCGCGCAAGAATGATTTCATCTTCGCTTCGAAAGACTCTATGCTTTGTTTCGATTGAACACGATGAGGACGTTTTTCTTCGTCCATCCCCTCTTTAGGTTGTGTTTGACGAATGGAAAGTCCTATTTTATTACCATCAATAGATAAAACCTTAACCTTTACCGGATCCTCAACTTTTAAAAGGGTATTAATATCTTCGATATATCCATGAGCTACTTCAGAGATATGAACTAACCCTGTTTGCTTTTCTCCTAAATCAACAAATACGCCGAATTTTGTAATACCTGATACGGTACCATCAATAATGTTACCAACTTCGATTGCCATGCAACCTCCTAATTAATGCGGAAACCTTAAACTACAAACTGATGCAAAGAAAAAATAATAGAATACACTCTATTTTACATATGGTACTTCACCAGGCTTTACCAATCCTAACTCCTCACGAGCAAGCCCTTCTATGGTCTTTGGATCTTGTAACCTAGCCTTTTCCTGTTCTAACTCTTCATTTCGCTGCTGTAACTCTTGCAATTGTTGCTCTATATGTTGTTTTTCTTGATATACAGCCACCAAGCGATAAGCCTGCCCTAACAGTAACAGCACCATAATCCCTATGCCAATCCGCTTGATCCACATGAGGATAATACGCTGATCCTGTGCTTTGCGATTAGGACGAACCCGTTTGCGTGGCCTTTTTGGGCGTTGTACATCCATAGTGTCCTGAGTCATAATGTCCCCCAAATATTCATCATCTGTATACTGTCATTTTTAGATTATACCACATAACAGAGCTTGGGACTAAAGAAAATTACAGATATTTCTCATTAAGAACGATAACATAAATCCGTATAAATTTAAAACTCCATATGCAATGTAAACTTTCTATATACAAAAGTAAATATCCACTTACATAGTCTCAGCCTTTGCAACATGTTCACGAATGACAGCACAAGAAGCTTTAAATAAGGCTAGCTCTTCATTGGTTAGTTGCAGTTCAAAAACATCTTCGATGCCATCTTTACCAATAACAGCAGGAGTAGATGCAAATATTCCTTCTTCTCCATATTGTCCATTTAAATAACAGGAGCAAGGCAATACCTTCTTTTCATCATGGAATACGGCGCGAATCAATTCTGTGGTAGCACTCGCAATACCAAACTCCGTAGAACCTTTACCAGCTAGTACATGATAGCCACCAATTTTAACATCATCTAGTACTTTTGTATGGTCAAGTTTAGGAAATCTATGAGGTAGCTCTCGATATAATTCTAAAAGTGGTTTACCTTGTACACAGACATGGGACCACGGCACCATGGCACTACCTCCATGTTCACCTAAACAGTAGGCCGTAATAGAGCGATTACTAATAGTAAAGATATGAGCTAATTCTTTTTGCAATCTAGCTGAATCTAGAGCGGTTCCCGTTGAAATAATACGCTTAGGATTCCACTCAAGATGTTTACATAAATAGGTAGCTACCACATCAGCAGGATTAGAAATTGAAATGATGAAACCTTGAAAAGAAGACTGCTTAATACGTGGAATAACATCTTTTAGTACAGCCACTGTTTCACCAAGGCTCTCAAGGCGATCCTGATACAAATTCGGCAAAGGCCCCGCACTAAAAACGAGGATATCACAATCTCCACATTCTTCAATAGGGCCTGAGGTAGCAGTTACTTGATGTGGAATATAGCTAACGGCATCATTAATATCCATAGCTTGCGCCTGAGCTTTTTTCTCGTCAATATCCATCAAATATAATTCATCAACCTCACCTTGCAAGGCTAAAGAAAATGCCACATGAGAGCCTACATGGCCAGTGCCAATAATACCTACCTTACGTAACTTCATAAGAGCCTCCATACCTTAGCATAAAACGATAGCATATCCTCAAATGCCAATTATTTAAATCACGTATATCTGTATATGATTTATCTTAATAGAATCATAACTCATTTAAATTCATCTCATCCAGATTGAGTGGGAACAAATCTTTTCCTTCCATCGCTTGAGGAGATTTTTCTAAATATTGTTTACGCATGGACCATAAAATATCCAAATCTGTAGGATCCAATTTTGATAATGCATATATCATAGTAAAGTCAGAACCATAGTGCCCACGTAAGCTATCAGGTACACCCTTAGAGCCTTCACCACTAATGCGGTTATTAAAGAACCCTTGGATACGACGATTATCTAAATCTATAATAATAAAACCTGATCCATCATACACATATAATGTATGATTAACACGTTTTAATGCACGTACTGTATTCGTAATAAAATACTGGTCCTTCAAATCAATGAGGGACGACTCATAACCAGAATGGTAAAAGTCACCATAATAATGGGCCCCTCCATCGGTAGAGTCCAACAAACTTTTAAATTCGTCTTGCTCATCATTACTGAAGTCAGACAATGCTTTTACCTTTGTTATATTCCGTAAACCTCGTTGGTAATCACCCGATTTAGGAGGTTCTATATGTTGCCCTCTAAAGGTAATGGGCATCAAGCGAAGTGTATTATCAGATAAATTATAAATCCCTAGTCCTTCATAACCTAAGAAATACACTTGCGATCCACTGGTCTTCATAGCTAATATTCGTTTTGAAATAATGGCATCACTAGAATTAACCAGTGTATGCGCTTCTGGATCAATACGTACTGTTTTGCTATCATAATTTGCCCCTACAGCAAGCCAGTAAGATATGCCCATTATAATAAGTGCCAGTACAAATAATCCAATACGTTTTATATTCATCTACACTCTCCATGACTCCCCAATCATAAAACGTAAGAGCATGCGTACAATCTGTATCATGTTTACAATGTATCTAACATTAGCTTATATACGATTCTAGCTTATACCTCCAATTGAGATAATCGGTCGGCAACCTTAACCCCTTTATATGTGAAAGTTGGTAACAGCTGAGATAGCGGTTCTAGTACAAAATTACGATTCCAAAAATGAGGATGCGGTATCACAAGACTTTCATCACACAGAGAAATCATTTTCCCCTCTGTATCGTACACTAAAATAATATCCAAATCTAATGTGCGAGGGCCCCAATGAATCAATCGTTTTCGTCCAGCCGCCTGCTCTAATTGCTGAATAAGGCTGAGCATTTGATGTGGTTCTAGAGTGCTTTCACAAGACCATACGCCATTAACAAAGGTATCTTGTTCCGTATATCCCCACGGCTCAGTTTCAATAAGAGAAGAAGTGACTAGCTTAGAAATTGCCCCATGTTGTTGTAAGGATTGAAAAGCAGAATTGATGTAGTCACTCTTGTCCCCTATATTCGAGCCTACACTGATGTAATAGGTATACATCAAATTTGTCCTCTTGTAGTGATAACCTCAACATAATCCAAAATGCCTGAAATCGGTACAGATGGTTTACGCACCGTTACAGAGAGACCTACAATACCTTGATAATGTTGGTACAAGGAATCGGCGATAAGCGCCCCTAATCGTTCTAAAAGATTGTACTTTTCACCAGTCATAATTGATTCTACAATTTCATATACCTCTACATAATTGATTGAGTCCTCTAATTGATCACTTTGACCGGCCTTTGTAAGATCAGTTATTATTTCTACATCTACAAAAAATCGTTGCCCTTGTTCTTGCTCAGATGCCAAATTTCCGTGGTATCCGTAGAATGCCATATTTTTTAAAACGATTCTATCCATTATTCACCTCGTAACAAGCCGTCTGCTACAGCTAAGGCGCGTTTGTGCATTTTCACATTGTGAACACGCACCATGTCAACGCCTTGGAATACACCTGTAATACAAGCAGCTACCGTACCTTCATCGCGATCTTCTGGAGGCAATCCGCCTAACATAGATCCGATGAAACGCTTGCGGCTTGGAGCAAGTAAAACAGGATATTCGTAAGCCGTTAACTCACCCAAGCGTTGCATAACTTCAATATTTTGTTCTTCAGTTTTACCAAAGCCAATACCTGGGTCAAGCCAGATTTGTTGTGGCGTTACCCCCTCTTTCAACGCTTTATCGATAGCACAGAAGAAGAATGCTTTCATATCTTCAATAATATCACCATAATTTGTATCATTACTATTATGCATGATGATAACAGGTACCTTATATTTAGCCACTACTGCGGCCATGTCAGGATCATAATGTAAGCCCCATACATCATTTAGAATATGTGCCCCTTTTGAGAAGGCATATTCTGCGGTTTTAGCATGATATGTATCGATAGACACAGGAACTGTAGAGGCCTGTAAGACAGGCTCTATTAATAGAGATAAGCGTTCTATTTCCTCGTCTGCGGTCAAAGGTGTAGAACCAGGGCGTGTAGATTCAACGCCTAAATCGATAATATCTGCACCATCTTCAATCATTTGTTTTACATGAGCAATAGCTGTTTCTGGTGTATTAAATTTTCCCCCATCAGAGAAGGAGTCAGGTGTACCATTCAGTATACCCATGATAAGGGTACGATCACACAAAGATAAGTTTTTGCCATCATTCCATGTATAATTTCTACGTTTAAACATTTACCTGTCCTCCGCCTAACATTGCCAACGCTTCATCCCTTACTGTACCTGTTTCAGCTAATACGCCTCGGCTTTCTAATGTAATTACCTTTGAATCTTGCTGCATAGTTCCTTTAATAAGCATACATAATTGAGTCGATGTAATACGAACAAAAACACCATGAGCAGATAAATCATTCATTATCGCATCTGCTAATTCAGATGCTAACCGCTCTTGTAATTGCGGTCTGCGACTGAGTATATTAACAACATCTTGAAACTTACTGAGCCCTGCCACACATCCATCCTTGGGTTGATACACAATGTCTACAGTCCCAAAGAATGGCAATAAGTGGTGCTCACACATAGAATAAAAGGGAATACCTGTAACGGCTATAAGTCCCTTGTAATCAGTGCTAAACGTTTCACCCCATACCGATTTTGTTTCGACTCCTACGCCACTAAATAACTCACCATATAATTCTGTTACACGACTTGGTGTCTTTTCTAACTCTGGTGCCTCTGTATCAACAGATAAAGCCTCTAAGAATTGCTTTATCCCGTCATTTGCACGTTGATTCATCGGTCCTCCTAAACAATCTTTGTCGTCCAATCTTCAATATTCCAAATATCCGTAACCCAATCTTGATAGAATTCAGGCTCGTGACTTACCAATATAATTGTACCTTTAAAATCACGTAGTGCACGGCTCAGTTCTTCTTTTGCATATATGTCTAAATGGTTAGTCGGTTCGTCTAGGACCAACACATTGTACTTATTCTGCATGAGCTTACATAGGCGAACCTTCGCATTCTCACCACCTGAAAGTACGCGCATTTGAGACGTAATATGTTCATTTGTAAGGCCACAACGAGCTAATGCTGCACGCACCTCTGCATTTGTCATCGCCGGATATTCATTCCAAATATAATCTAATGCTGTTTCAGAATTAGATGGCGTATCCTCTTGGGCAAAATAGCCAACTTGTAAGAATTCACCTTTTACCAACTCACCACTAACAGGCTTTAATAGACCTAAAATAGTCTTCAACAACGTTGTTTTACCTAAACCATTGACACCGCGAATAGCAATTTTTTTGTTTCTTTCAATTTGAAAGTCTACTGGTCTTGTTAATGGTTCATCATAACCTAATTGCAATCCAAAAGCCTCTACGATAAAGCGACTTGGCGTACGGCCTTCTTTAAAGCCAAAAGTGGGCTTGATATACTCTTTTGGCTTTTCTAGAATTTCCATCTTTTCTAAGCGCTTTGCTCGAGAATTTGCCATACCACGTGTTGCAACGCGCGCTTTATTGCGCTGAATAAAGTCTTCCATACGCTCAATCTCTTGCTGTTGACGTTCATACGCCTTAGCTGCTTGCGCTTTTTTCACCTCGTAAGCAGCTTGGAACTGATGATAATCACCAGTATAACGCGTAAGCACCGCTTGTTCGATATGGTAAATAACATTGACTACGGAGTTTAAAAACTCCATATCATGAGAAATCAAGATAAAGGCATTTTCATAATTTTGCAAATAGTTTTGCAACCACTGAATATGCTCCACATCAAGATAGTTTGTCGGTTCGTCTAAGAGCAAAATAGTCGGTTTCTCTAGTAATAGTTTTGTGAGCAAAACCTTGGTACGTTGACCACCGCTGAGCTCTATTACATCTCGATCTAAGCCGATATCCATAAGTCCCAATCCGGCAGCGGTACGCTCAATAACCGCATCAATTTCATAGAACCCACGTTGCTCAAGAATTTCTTGCCATTCCCCTACCTGTTCAAGTAGCTTATTCATTTCATCTTCGGACACATCACCCATGCGATTATACGCATCGTTAATGTTTTGCTCCATGACGAATAAATCATCAAAAGCACGTTGTAATACATCACGGATGGTCATACCTTTTTCAAGAACAGCATGTTGATCCAAATACCCAACAGTTACCTGATTGGACCATTCAATTTTCCCCTCATCAGGTGGCAATTTACCTGTAATGATATTAAGAAACGTAGATTTACCTTCACCATTTGCACCAATGAGGCCTACATGTTCACCTTTTAGCAAACGGAATGATGCATCATCTAAAATTTGTCGCGCTCCAAAACCATGAGTTACATTTGAAACGGTTAAAACACTCATATCTATCTCCACCGGAATAAAAGCCGTCTTGTTGAAGACGGCTTATTTCATACTTACTTAAATATTATATCTATTGTACCTTTTTGACCTCTATATGTCAAAAATTGAACTTACTTACACATCGCATAACGCAAGGCTACAACAGCCATAATCTTAGCACCCTTAATCGCTTGGTCTAACCCATAGTCAGATCCAGCAGCACAAGTAAATTCTGGTGTATGCGCTTCTAAACCTAATCCAATCTGCAAGGTAGGCTGTGCTGTTGGTACTTCGTAAGACACATTACCTACATCAGTGCTACCATCCGCCTCATCATCAGGCAATATACGTGGGCTTTCACCAAATTCAGTCATCACATCTTTAAAGAGATTTAATAACTGTTTATCTTGACGCATATCCTTAAAGAGTGGCTCATAGTGATGCATCTCAACTTGAGCTCCATAGGATGAACCGATTTCTTGGGCTGCCTCTTTAATAGCCGGCAAAATAATACCTTCTAAATCATCCACTGTACTACCACGAACAGTCATACGAATCGTAGCCTTTGGTGTAACCACATTTGGTGCCGTACCTGCCTCTGTAAAGATGGCACCTACAATAGCACCTTTAGGAAAGGTCTTTTTTAAATCTTTTACCCTTTGATATAAGTCTACCGCACAATCTAAGGCATTGATTCCTGAATCTGTTAAGGATGCAATATGACAAGAACGTCCATGGAACGTAACCTCTAGAGGATGTGTCGCCAATGATGTACCTCCCACCTCATTTTCTCCACCTGGATGAATGATAAGTGCTGCCTCATAGCCTTTAAAAAGACCGGCTTCTGCCATATATACCTTACCACCGATAGTTTCCTCTGCAGGGCACCCAAAGAATGTTGTACCCCAATCCTGTGGTGCACTTTGACTAAAAGCAACAGCAGCACCTAAGCTCATCATAGCAATAAGGTTATGACCACAGCCGTGGCCTAGTTCCGGTAACGCATCATATTCACCTAAGAAGGCTATTTTATGCCGTGCAGTACCGTTATAGTCGCCCCGTAACGCTGTTTGTAACTCTGGCCGATTAGTTAGACTTACATGAGATATAAAATTATGTGTTTCTAAGAATTGGTGAATTACCTTTACTGCTTTATGCTCATTCAAGCCCAATTCAGGATTATCGTGTAAATATATGGAAACTGCACGCAATTCCCGTGCCATACTATCTATGATGGCACAGGCGCGAGCCTCTCGTTCTTGTAGTGTCATAACTCCCCTTGTTATTATCTAATATCTTATTACCTATTATTTTATTACCTAATATCACGGTAACTACTATTTTTATCTAATATCTATTTGCCTATTAAGTAAAATCGTTCATCCAAAAGCTCTTAACTATTTCGTATAAGGATGAACGATGATGGTATTAGAAATATATCTAAAGCTAATCGTCGCTCCTAGCGGTAATGTTTGATGTGGCGCCCCATGTCCCGTTGGCACATAGCATACAAAAGGATCTGGTAATTTTGGATTTCTATTTTCCTCCATATAGCGCAATGCTTCATAACCTAAATCGTAATCACGCTCATCTTCATCTCCTTCACAATCTGTAAAGATACCAATGACTAAGCCTTTAATACGGCTCAACAAACCGCTGAGTCGAAATTGTTGTAACATGCGATCCAGCTTATAAGGAGCCTCCCCTACATCTTCAATAAATAGTAAGGTATCTTCCCATGATTCATTCTCTAAAAAATAAGGCGTTCCCGATAACATGGATACCATCGTCATATTACCACCTCGTAAAATACCCTCACCGAGTTCTGTGCCAATCGCACCTCGGGGAGGCTCTGGCAAGGGTTCTATAACTTTTAATTTGCCTTCTAAAGCATTAAATAGCGTATCAATATCTGACTTACGGTCTAATTTAAAATCTACCCCCATAGGTCCATGATAAGTAATGAGGCGGCTATATCGATTAATAGCCATATGAAGTGCTGTACAATCACTATATCCAACAAAAGCCTTCCGATACTTACGAATCGCTTTATAATCTAATAAATCTAAATAGCGCATCGTGCCATAACCACCGCGCAAGGCAAGAACCGTATCACAAGGAGCCACAGTCATCATGTATTGAAATTCTACGGCTTGCTCCTCAGGTGTGCCTCCATATAGCCCCTTTCTCCTTGCACTTTCACCTACAAGCACCTTATAGCCTTTAGCCTTACAAATTTCTTCTATTCTATGTAAATCTTCATCGCTAGCACTAGCAGGTGCCATAATACCTATGGTCATCCCCGGTGCCAAACGTTTTGGTTCAATCCAGTCCATATATCCTCAGAAAATACCTGTTAACTTATAATATATTAATATTCCCATACAACAAAAGACGTACACAAAGTGTACGTCTTAAGTGTATCTTATTTGTATGCTTTTTTAAAGTCAACAAGTCCCAATGTGGTCCAGAAATAATTTTGAATTGTTCCGTTTGTCACATATGGTTGTGTTGTAAAGTACAACGGCATAACAAGAGATTCATCAAAAATCATCTTTTCTGCTTCATGCATCAACGCATCACGAGCCGCCCCATTTGGAGTTGTACGAATACGTGCAATCAACTCATTATACTCATCACTATGATACTGACCATCGTTATCTTCAGCAGAGAATACCTCTAAAAAGTTTTGTGGATCGCTATAATCGGCAACCCAAGAAGCGCGAGCTACTTGGTACTTGCCAGCTTCACGGTCTGCCAAGAATACCTTTGTCTCTTGATTTTGTAAGCGTACATCTGCGCCAAATGCATTTATCCATGCATCTTGAATCGCTTCTGCAATAGCTTTATGTAATTCACTTGTATTATACAAAATCGTAATTTGCGGCAATGGACGATTCTTGCCATAGCCAGCCTTTTTCAGGATTTCCTTGGCTTGCTCTACATCTTCGTATACGAGATAGCTACCAGCTTCACGGAAGTCTTCACGACCATTGCTTTCAAGCATACCATATGGTACGAATGCATAAGCTGGCTCTTTACCGCCTCTAACAATATTATTAACAATATTAGCACGGTTGATAACCATAGAAAAGGCTTTACGCACATCTGGATCTGTGAAAGGTTCTGCTTTCACATTGAATACGTAATAGTAGTTACCAAGCATAGGGCCAATATGTAATAGGCCGGCTTCTTCTAGACGTTTTTGATCCGCTACAGGAGGCTCAACCGTCATATCAGCTTCGCCACCTTCAACTAAGGTAAGGCGTGTACTTTGAGACTCACTAATAGGCCAATTCATTTTCTCTGTCTTCACAGATTCTGCATCCCAATAGTTTGGATTCTTAATGAAATCCATTTCCCCATTATGCTTCCAAGAAAGTAAACGATATGGACCATTAGATACTATTGTTTCCGCATTAGCCGCCCAGTTTTCGTGAGCTTCTACTGCTTTTTTACTCACTGGGTAATAGCTATGAGACGCTAATAATTTCAAGAAATAAGCCGTTGGATTTTCTAAGGTAACTACCAATGTATCCTCATCAATAGCTTTAACCCCAACATCTTCAGCTGCAGCTTTACCCGTATTAAAAGCTTCACCATTTTCCAATACATATAACATATATGCATTATCCGCATGGACTTCAGGGTCTAATACGCGCTTCCAAGCATATTCAAAGTCATAAGCCGTCAAAGGCTCTCCATTGGACCATTTTAAATTAGGTCGTAAATGGAAGGTATACTCACGACCATCATCGGAGATGTCCCAATTTTTAGCAAGTGCTGCTTCAGGTTCACTTTCATCATTCAAACGAACTAGACCATCGAATAATTGAAGTTGAACCGTAGCCTCCGGAGAGGTAGTAGACTTTGCGGGATCCAATGTGGATGGTTCCTGCTCAATAACATAGCGGATTGTGTGTTCATCGATTGGTTGAACACCACGAGGGTACCCAAATACGAATAAGAGTACGCTCACCCCTAGAGCGAGGACCATGAGTTTTAACAAGTTTCGTTTATCCATCATGGCAATGCTTCCTCTACAAATTCTTTCATGATGCGCCCAACTCGAGCGCCTAACTCTTTACCTCGGTCATTATCGATATCGCTCATTAAAAGGATAAAACAAAAATGACCCCTAAATGTTTCTATTACACCCCCATCATGTTCTACACGATCAAGGGATCCTGTTTTATGGTGAAAGCGTATGCCTTCTCCCCAGTAAAATGGTAAGATATCACGGAATTGTTGGCGACCTAAGATATTCCACATTTCTCTGCCATAAGCATCTCTATCACGACATTCAAAAATGTGTTTATACAAACGAGCTAACGACATAGCTGTAATGTGATTATCATGACCTTCAGCTAGGGCGTTAAGGTCCATCATCATACGATTAAGCTCCATCTCATCCACACCAAGCTTTTCTGCACGAGCATTGATATTTTCCATGCCGAGCACTGTGATGAGTAGATTTGTTGCGATATTATCACTAAGAACCATCATGAGACGACATAACTCAAGATATGTAAAACTATGTTTACCAACTAACTCTTGTAGTGCGCCGCCACCTTCAACGCGTGGAGTTCTAGATAAAGGAACTGTATCATTAATGTCCAATTGCTCAGTACGCGCTAAATGAAAGACATATTCCATGATAAGTACCTTAATTAAACTCGCACTAGAATGTACAGTATTTTCACCTCTAGCTGCGATGAGTGTTGGTTCCTCTTCATCATCAAATTGTAGCACCGCATAAGATATATTCCCTGCTGGTGCCAATTCTTTAATGACTGTATCTAGTTGATGTTCCAAGGACTTGCCAACAATTAGTTTTTCCATACTATTCTCCCATTATATGTGCCAGCATGCGATGCGGCGATCTGCCCAATCTCTAAGTGGCGGACGTTCTGTAAAACAACGCCCTTCCGCTTCTGGACATCGACCACTAAACAGACACCCTTTTGGTGGATCTAGTGGATTTGGTGGATCCCCTTTAAGCGGTGCCCCAATTGGTGCATGTGGCATAACTGGACCATTTAAGGCCGTCAATGCACGGGTATACGGATGCTGAGGGAATTCATATAAGTCCAATGCAGGACCTTCTTCCATGACGGCACCTAAATACATAACAACCATGCGATGACTAATGTAGCGCACCATATTTAAATCATGAGAAATAAAGAGGTACGAAATACCATGTTGTTCTTGTAACCGTTCTAGTAATGTCATAATTTGCACTTGGATAGATACATCTAATGCAGAAATCGGCTCATCACAAATGATACATTGAGGCTCCATAATAAGAGCCCGTGCAATGCCGATACGTTGACGTTGCCCACCAGATAGTTCATGAGCATAACGCTCACCAAATGACATATTTAAGCCAACTTGGTCAAGCACCTCTTTTACACGAATCACGCGATCTCGGGGTGTATACTTTGGATCCAGTTCTAAAGGCTCCTCTAAAATTGCATTAACCGTAAGCCGCGGATTAAGGGATGCATAAGGATTTTGAAATACCATTTGCATCACCGGGTGAACAGACTCTCTATCCACATAAGGGTTGATATGTCGACCATTCATATAAATAGAACCAGATGTAGCTTGATATAAACCCATCAAAGTGTAACCAAATGTAGATTTACCACATCCAGATTCACCTACGATACCTAGGGTTTCCCCTGGTGATTGATATAGACTCACGCCTTGTACGGCGTGTACCGTTTGTTTTGGCTTAAATAAGCCGCCTGACAGGGTGAACTCTTTAACGAGATTGTCAGTCTCCCATACGTAACTCATTAAAGTCCCTCCAACTTAGCTAACCAACATGTAAACTGGTGACTTTCACCAACATTTGTAACCATCGGAACCCGACTACCGCAGATTCGCATAGCCCATTTACAACGAGGATTAAATGCGCATCCACGAGGTAAATCAAATAGATCAGGTGGTTGACCTTCAACAGCCTTCAATTCGCCGTGCCATTTACCTTGAGGCAATGCAAGCAACAGCCCCAAAGTATATGGATGACGAGGCTCGCTAAAAATACCATCTACTGTAGCAGACTCAACACATTTACCTGCGTACATAACCATAACCCGATCACAAATTTGAGCAATAACACGTAGGTTATGAGAGATAAAGATAATCCCTATGCCAGCCTCTACGGCTAATGTTTGCATAAGGCGCAAAATTTGTGCCTCTGTAGTAATATCAAGAGCTGTTGTGGGCTCATCACAAATCAAAATCTTAGGACGACCGGCCACTGCCATGGCAATACATACGCGTTGACGCATACCGCCACTCAACTCATGAGGATATTGAGATAACCGGCGTTCCGGTGTAGACAGACCCATCTTCTTCAATAAATCGATGGCAATGGCCCTTTCATCGTAATCTTCACCATACGCATTTGTACGATGAATAACCTCATACATTTGCTCTCCAATGGTCATGATAGGATTCAAGGAGGTCATAGGATCTTGGAACACCATGGCAACCGTCGTACCACGAAGTTCATTCCAATCATCTTCAGTAAATCCTAAACAATCATGACCATCAATCATGAATGTATCCGCTTTAATTTTAGTTTTACCATATGGCAATAAGCCCATTAAAGAGTTAACTAAAACGGATTTACCACACCCAGATTCCCCGACTATACCTAAAATCTCACCAGGGTATAAAGAAATATCTTGATTGCGAATAACTCGCAACAGACCTTGAAAGGTATTGATGGTAATAGATACATTACGTACATCAACAATAGCATTATTCATTATCTATCTCCTTCCTTAGGGTCTAATACATTGCGTAAACCGTCGCCAAAAAATGCGAAACCAAGCATGGTAATACTAATAGCAACAGCTGGGAAAATCAATTGGAACGGATAAGAGCGCATGCTACTAATACCTTCAGAAGCTAGTACGCCCCAGCTCGCCATAGGTGCATTTACACCTAAACCGATAAAACTAAGAAATGCTTCTGTAAAAATAGCCTCAGGAATGGCCAATGTTAAAGTAATAATGATCGGCCCTACACAGTTTGGTAAAATATGACGCAATAAAATTCGATGCTTAGGAATACCCATAGCTTCTGCTGCAATGATGTATTCTTCGTTTTTAACTTTCAAAATTTGGCTGCGTACGATACGGGCCATATTAAGCCAATACGCAATCCCCAACGCTACAAAAATAGAGATTAGCCCAGGCCCAAGTACAACCATCAATAAGATTACGTATAGTAAAAGTGGAATACCGTACAAAACATCTACGATCCCCATCATGATACGGTCTACCTTGCCACCTATATAACCCGCAATACCGCCATAAGCAACGCCAATCACAAGATTAATAAAAGCTGCTACAAAACCAATGGTTAAGGAAATACGAGCGCCGTACATAACACGCGTATAGATATCACGGCCCAATGTATCCGTACCAAACCAATGGCTAAAGCTTGGACTTTGGTTCGCATCAATTAAGGATTGGTCCGCATAGGTATAAGGTGAAATAAGTGGACCTAGAATAGCAAGTACCATCATCACAATAATGATGGTTGCACCAACTACAGCTAAACGATTTACCTTAAATCGTTCCCATTTACTAGGACGTTTTATAAAGCTAGTAATCTCTTCTTGAGGGGCTCGTTCAATAGGTAAAAAGTCTTCCTTATTCATCTGTCCCCTCCTCCGTTGTAACTCGTGGATCGATTAATGGATAAATCATGTCCACCAAAATATTAAGAAATACTACAAGTGCACTATAGAAAATCGTAATACCAAGAATAACCGTATAGTCTCGGTTATAAATAGATGTTACAAAATACTGACCTAAACCAGGAATCGCAAAAATTGTTTCTACGATAAAGCTGCCTGTTAACAAACTAGCTGCCAATGGACCTAAGTACGTAATAACTGGCAAAATTGCATTGCCAAGGGCATGACGTGTCAAAATGGTCCAAGAACCTAGACCTTTTGCGCGAGCTGTACGAATGTATTCTTGTTGATAAACGTCAAGTAAACCACTGCGCGTTAAGCGAGCAATAAATGCCATCGGTTGCGCTGCTAATGTCAACACAGGTAACACCATGTAAGAGGGGCCACGCCATAAGGCTACCGGGAACCATCCCAATTCAAAGCCTACTATGTACACAAGAACAGCACCGATAATAAATGTTGGTACCGAAATCCCTATTGTAGATAATACAGTTACCGCATAATCTACAATGCTATTAGGTCTCATGGCACTAATCGCACCAGCTGTAATACCACCAACTATAGCTACCATTAAAGATAATAAGCCAAGCTGTGCGGAAATTGGGAATGCATCACCAATTATATCGTTTACACTACGGCCTTCATATTTAAATGATGGGCCCAAGTCACCTGTAATGACGCCACCTAAATAATCTCCATACTGTTTCCATACAGGATCATCGAGATGATATTTAGCCTCGATACTTGCTTTCACCTGAGGCGGTAATTTCTTTTCTGTTGTAAAAGGCCCACCAGGTATCGCATGCATTAATGCAAATGTTACGGTAATGATGACCCATAAGATTATGATTGCGCCACCTAGGCGTCGAAATACATACCTCGTCATTGTCACTTTCCTCCATAAAAAGTTTATTCGTTTTATTATACTACATTATGAAGTTAATTTCATGATTAACATCATTACATTTACAGAAAGGCTCACATAACGTACAATAAAATATATGATTATTTGGAGGTGTCTATGGTAGCAGTACCTAGAGTTTTAACAATTCAAGACATGAGCTCTATCGGACGCTGTGCCCTTACTGTTATGATTCCTATCATCAGTGCCATGCGCTGTCAGGCGGTTCCTTTGGCGACAGCGGTACTAAGCAATCACTTAGAGTATCCACACTATGAATTCGTTGATTTATCTGCTCATATGAGAGATTTTATGGACTGCTGGGATAAAAACGAAATTGACTTTCACGCTATCGTAAGTGGATTCTTGGCATCACCAGAACAAATTCACCTCGTTGAAGAAGCAATCGATCGATTTGCCTCTAATGGTCAGATGGTTATCGTCGATCCCGCAATGGCCGATGATGGTCGCCTCTATTCCATTTATACTCCTGATATGGTTGTAGCTATGCGCCAACTTGTATCTAAGGCCCACATCGTAAAGCCAAACTATACTGAGGCATGCTTCTTATTAGATATTCCATTCTCAACAAATCCTATTAGCGAAGATGAATTACGTGAGCGATGTAAACAATTACATCACATGGGCCCTGAAATGGTTATCATGACCAGCGTCCCATCGAAAACACATGCTGTTATTGCGGTCTATGATGGACCTACAGACTTTTTAAAAACATACTCTATACCTCTGGTTCCTGTAAAAGCTACAGGGACAGGAGATATTTTTACTGCTGTATTATCTGGTGCTGTAATGAGGGGATATTCTCCTTATGATGCGGCAGAACTGGCAATGAATTTTACTACCAACGCGATTCAAGCAACATTAGATACAGTACAATCGCTAAAACATGGAGTCGCATTTGAGTTAGTTTTGCCAGAATTAACTCAACTATAAGCTATAAATAAAGGGGAACTTATGGATTTACTTTATGTTGTATTACGAACACTGCTCATATGTACCATCGGTTTGCTCATTGCATTCCAAGGACGTCGCATGGGTTTATCGATTTTTAACTTAACGGGACGGTTAAATCGACTACAATTTATCATATGCTTCATCGCTTTAATGATTTTATTTCATATTGTCCACTACATCGATAACATATTCTTAGATTTTGTTGTATCACTACCAGCATATTGGTTGACTAGGGTCATTATTTGGCTCTTATTGGCAACCCTCTTTCCTTTATCTTGTGTCTTATTTGGCCGTCGTATTCACGATATCGGCTTCAATGCATGGGCAGGAATCCTCTGGTCGGTAATCATGATTTTCATCAATACCTACTCTGCCGTATCTCCATTCAATTACATGCTAGAGCTTTTTATATGGCTCATCGGCTTCCTATTCTGGGTATTGCCAGGACAACCTGAGCCTAATCAATATGGCAACCCTCCATTTATGACTGTAAATCGGACAGTTTATGAACCAATACAGACTCCTATATCTAACAAAAAACAAGAAGGTCGAAAAACAGTTCGTAAGCGACGCAAAAAGCGATAATTAAAAATTAACACCCTACAATAAAAAACGTATCTCTATAAGTAATATATACCTTCTTTACTGGACAACCAGTAAAGAGAGTACATATCAAAGAGATACGTTTTTATTATGTCTTCTGTTTTTACAATATTAGTTCATTAACAACATCAACTCAATCAAAGTACAACCTATATATGCAATAATAAACTTAACCTTTTGTTTACGCGCTCTATCATCATCTGCAATTTTAAGTCGATTTGCAAGGAATCGTTTATCTCGAATTTGCAACAAAAGGTGTTTAATTCGCTCTTGGCTTTCATTAGCAGTATACTCATCACAATCAGCTGTCAATGTAGCTTGTTGCATGAAGATGCGTCGGTGTAGTTTACGCATTTGAATTTTAATATTGTTATGTACAAATGCACTTTGCCACTGTTTGCGAGAATCAAAATACATGTACAAATACCGAGGAATATTCATAACCAAGAAGGAAATGATAAAAATCCCTAAGGAAATTAAAAAGTATGTAGAGAATGAAAATTCCAATGTTTCTGTTGGTAAGTAGTGATGCAAGATAATAAATGTAATCCATACACCTATTGGCAATAAAAGAACCGCTGCAATATCGATAGAACGAAGCCAGCTAGTACGAGTTGGCACATCAGGTACTGTAAAAGTATCTACAGGATCATGGAATGCATAGTAATCCAACTGTAACACAGATTGACTGGTACGCGGGTTACCCAAGAGAACGGGTCCATTACTACCAATATGGCGCTCAGGCATGGGTATGAATTTCTTCACTTGTGTATTAGGTAATAAGTCAAACTGAATTATACCCTTCTTCTCAAAGCGTACAGTAGATCCTTTTTCACCTAATGCAATAGGGTTAAAGAAAATACCGAAGAGACTTAGACACCAGTTACCCAACAAGTGTAAAATAGAGTTCAAAATAAACCCACCTGTATCTATATTATTTGTATCTAAACGAATGGCAAAGGATGATGAATAATCATCGAACCATAAATCCTCTAAGGTGAATTCCACATTAATCACATTCCCCCATTTTGTAATAATGGATAGGAATATTTGATTGTTTGGTTCAAATTCAAATGTTACAGCATAAAAGAACCAATGATTACGAAGAGCGGCACGCAACATGCGATTAACCATATCTTCTTCTATATATAATAAGCGATGGTCAAACAAATCTTGTTCTAAAGGTGCTTTTTCTAATACGGGCGCCTTATCCACCACCGCATCTCGATCAGATAATGCTTCATCCACCAAAGCTCGTAATTTGGTGAAGATTTTAGTCATAACCCCTCCAAGGGTGAAATAATAGCTCTTAACACAAAAATTATACCATATATTGCATGATTTATCGATAAAAGTATACTACATATACTATTAAATATAAATATAATTAAAGCCCCTTTTTGCATAGTAAAAGGGGCCTTATTAATGTAGTTAAACATTAGTCATATTATAATTTAATATTCATAATAGATCTTAAATTGCAACGTAATATTAAACATTGTTCAAATCTATAATTAAGCATTAATAATAGATACTTTAAATGATATTTAGTTTTATTGAATACTTGCCATGGATAAATAACAGTATTCATAGAAACGACCTTTAAGCGCCATTAGCTCTTCATACGTTCCATCTTCAACAATTTGCCCTTTATCCATAAATAAAATCCGGTCCATTTGTTCTAAACCTTCCAATTGATGCGTAATATATAGACATGTCCTACCCTCTACATAATGCATCAAGTCACGATGTAAAGCTTTTCTTGTTACTTGATCCAAGCCTTCTAAAGGTTCATCTAATAAAACGATTTTAGGATTGCGCAAGAACAATCTAGCTAATGCAACTCTTTGACGTTCACCACCACTCAAACCTTGCCCTCCACTCCCTACAATCGTATTCATACCTTCTGGTAATTTTTCAACTACCGATCGCAATGATGCACGGTTAATGGCTTGATCTAAATCCGCCATAGAAGCTTCAGGTCTTGCAAGGCGTATATTATCCTTAAAGGAAGCATTAAAAATATACGTATCTTGAGTTATAGTCCCCAATGCATTACGCCAAGTATCAATTGAAATATCTTTCAACTCCACCGAGCCTATACGAATGGATCCACCATAATCATATAACCTCTCAAGCATATTAAATAATGTCGTCTTGCCAGACCCACTAGCACCAACGATAGCAATGGATTTCCCTTGCTGAATATGTAGTCTGAGATTCTCATAAATATGGCGATATTCATCATAACCAAAGGATACATCTGTAAAAATAATATCATCATTAGGGTTAAATGATTTTGGTGATATAGGTTCTACAATAGATATCGGTTCATTACTGAGAGCCATGAGACGACTTGTAGCAACTTTACTTTCTGCACCATGATGAACAGCAGCAATCATAGGCTGTAACGCTTCAAACCAAGCCTGTGTGCCAATGGCAGCCACCGCTACCATAACACTAGCCCAAGCACCTGTTAACGCATTAGAAGCCATAATAGCTACAATAACTACAGTTAACTGAACGCCGCCCATGAATAGTGTATTACCCATATTCATGCCTCGCTCAATAGTACCTTTTTGAGCATCTACATTGCGCATCATATACTGAATACGCTTATATACCATGTCTTCATTGCCATAACTAATCACATCTTCCAGACTATCCATAGTATCACTTAAAAGCGCTTTATAATCGCCTTGTTGGGGCCCAATCGTACGTAAAGATTCTTTATTATACGAATAAACAACCAAAGGTACTATTACACCTAATACGAAGGCCGACAAAAGAATAGGTATAATCAAACTATTGTCAATTGTAGAAACTCCATATGCAATCAATATAGTCAAGGCAACGGCTGCTACGGGTGGAATCAAAGTGCGCAAGTAGAAGAATTGTAATACCTCTATATCCCCCATGATGCGTCCCAACATATCACCTGCCCCAAACCGTTTGAGTATAGCAGGTGCCAATGGTTCCAAATGAGCATAAAACCACAAGCGCAAGCCATAGAGTCCTTGGAATGCCATGCGATGAGATGTATAGCGCTCAAAATAACGACATACAGCACGACTAACACCGAAGAATCGAACTCCTACGATTGCAAGACTTAAATAAGTAAGTCCTGGTTGCAGTGCGGCAGATGCCAATAGCCAAGAGGATACTGTCAAAAGCCCAACATTCATAAACACTGTTAAGAATGTAAATAGCAAGGCCAATACTAATGACCACTTAGCGGGACTCAATACAGAAAACAACAACTTCCAACCTTGTAAGCTCATATTAGAACCTTTTGCATTATCTTTAAAAGTCTCAGTATATTTAACAGATTTAACAAAATGCTCTGTGCCATTGATAGGTTTATCTACGACCAATGTATTCTCTGAATCAAATTGTTTTCCAATATACAATGGTTCTTCAAGAGTTGCTGATAATTGCCCTAAGCCAGATGTAACAAGGTCTTTAAAATAACCCGCTTCTTGAAGTAGGTCATGATAAGAACCTTCTTGAAGAATTGATCCATTTTTCAAGACATATAGCTTAGATGCCCAATGCATAGTTTGTAATCGATGCCCAATAATGATGGCAACCTTATTTTCCATCAAACGCTGAATAGCTGTACTTATAATAGCTTCTGTTTTTACATCTAGATGTGCTGTCACTTCATCAAGAATCAATACTTGACCCTTCCGGAGGAATGCACGAGCTAAAGCAATACGTTGCCGCTCGCCTCCACTAAGACCTAACCCACCTTCACCGATAACCGCATCAAGCCCATCTTGTTCTCGATTAATAACATCTAATAGCTGAACTTCTTTGCACGCATCAAGAATCTCTGCATCACTTACATCCATACCAAAGGATAAGACCTCTCGCAAGGACCCTTTCATAATATGTGGATGTTGAGATACATAGATAATTTGCTGACGCCACCAGTTGATATCTAAATCACATATATCAATGCCATCGATAGTAACTGTTCCTTTCGGAGCCTGTAAAAACCCTCCAACAATATGGGCCATAGTAGATTTACCAGCTCCGCTTTCACCAACGAGCATAATAGGTGCATTACGTTCAGCCTGCAGCGTAATGTGGTGTACCCCATTCTCACTATTTTTATAGGTGAAAGTTAAATCTTTAATTGCAATTTCCTGTATAGGCTTATCAAGTTTAGACTCACCACCTACTGGTAAATAAGGTGGACGCTGCATGAATTCTTCATACTTCAGAATAGATGTTTTCCCTGCCATCCCTGTGTGGAAAGCTGCCCCCAATTGTCTAAATGGAGTATAGAACTCCGGCGCTAACAACAAAATAAAGAAGGCTGAAAAGAATGTGACTTCACCATCTAATAAGGTTAGACCTAAATATACCGCAATCAGAGCAGTACTAATTGTACTCACTAATTCAAGTACTAATGCAGATAAAAAGGCTACGCGCAACACGCGTAAAGTGGAATCTTTAAACTCTTGAGATAATCGACCAATAACCTTAATTTGATCCTTTGCACGGCCAAAGAGCTTTAGCGTAGTAATCCCTTGTAGTACATCTAAAAAATGCCCCGATAGGAAGCTCATACGTTCCCATTGTTCCTTATTTAATCGATCAGCTTGCTTCCCAATCAAGATCATAAAAAATGGAATTAAAGGCACCGTAACAATCAAAATAATACCAATTATTGGCAATGTATTTACAATGGCAATCCCCATAATAAGAGGAATCATAATAGCATATAAAATCTGCGGAATGTAACGTGCTATGTAAGCATCTACTTGTTCTAAACCATCGGTAAGCATATGGATGACATCGCCATGACGTTCCTTATGCTGTATACCGAGCTTAAACATATGCGCCAAAGAGCGTTCTCTAAAGGATGCTTTTACAGCACTTCCCAAATGATTTGCTACCGCCTCTTGAACATAATGAGCCACCAATCTCACAATAATAGCAATAAACAAATAAATAATGGTGTTCGTTTCGTCAGCTAGTGTATGCTCCAAAAATATAAGATTATTTATTAAGGTTCCAAAGAACCAGGCTTGCCCAACAATGGACAGACTTTCTACTAAACAGGTTAAGCCGAGTAGCACAAGCGGTCCTTTATGTTCTAGCAGCGCTTTAAATGCGGTACGCTGTATCATACTATCCTCTACGGTAAATCTATTTAAATATATAAACTCAAACAAATTTAAATCCCTATTACTAAGCCTACAAGAGTCCAAGTGAATCTAAATTTATCAATATTATATTCATCTTACCATAAAAAAGAGGCGTGCCGCTACGGCACGCCTCACATTAAGACCTAATTTTTACAACTTACATAAGTTGTAAAGCTATACTATTAATAGTGTAAATCTTTTTCTGTTACACGATGACGGAATGTCCAATATACCCAAGATTGGTAAACCAAAATAATTGGCACAAATACGAAGGCTACACAAGTCATCAAAGTCAACGTATAAGTAGAGTTAGCTGCATTAGTAATAGTCAAGCTCCACTCAGGATTCAAAGAAGAAACCATGATGCGAGGGAACAAACCTGCAAAGTATGCAGCTGTTACAGAAATAACAGATAAACAACTGAATAAGAAACCCCATTTTGTATTTCGAGTGCGTGCTGCACCCCAAGAAATGAGGAAGGACATGATAGCTAATGCAAAGCAAACTATAGCTAATACAGAATTAAACAAATCTGTATACACGTAAGTTGCACCTACCAATGCCAATGCACCGATAGCTGTAGGAACACCTACTACCAAGGATGCCGCACGAGCGCGCTCAGAAACAGCACCAGCTGTTTTAATAGAAGTAAATAAACCACCATGGTATGTAAATACCAAAATGAACGCAATACCACAAAGTATGGTGTATGGACTTAATAAATCAGAAAAAGTACCAACATATGTCATACTTGCATCAATTGGAGTACCTTGAATCAAGTTACCTACTGTAACACCCCACAATAGTGCAGGAATCAAGGAACCAAAGAAGATGCAGTAGTCGAATGTTTTACGCCATAACAAATTAGGGCTCTTAGAACGGAATTCAAAGGATACACCACGAATAATAAGAGCTGCAAGCATCAAAAATAGAGCCAAGTAGAATCCACTAAACAATGTAGCATACACGTGAGGGAAGGATGCGAATAATGCCCCTCCGGCAGTAATCATCCAGACTTCATTACCATCCCACACAGGACCTAAGGCATTGATCATTTGTCGACGTTCAACGTCAGTTTTACCAATGAATGGCAACAAAATACCAGTACCATAGTCAAAACCTTCTAATAAGAAGAAGCCAGCGAATAGTACAGTAATTAAGATAAACCATACCACTTCAAGGTTATTAAAAATTAATTCCATAATCTTGCCTCCTCTTTTTCAACTACATCATGAGATGGATTTCCATCTGGACCTTTTTTAATGTGTTCTACAGCAAGGTAGATAGCCGCGATAGCAGCCACGATATACACAAGTGTAAAGCCGATGATTGTAGTCATAATTTCTGGAGCCGTTACGGATTTAGACGCACCATCTGCAGTCAATTGCAAACCATATACAAGCCATGGTTGACGACCTGCTTCCGCTACAAACCAACCAGTGGAGTGAGCGATGAATGGCAATGGCAACATCCAGAACATAATTTTTAAGAATGTACGATTTTCAACAAGCTTGTCTTTTGCATTTAGGATAAGACCTACAAAGGCAACAAGTAACATAAGAGAACCGGATGCTACCATGACACGGAATGTCCAGAAGATTGCTGGAACATCTGGAATATAGTTGCCAGGGCCATATTGAGCCTCCGCTTTTGCTTGAAGGTCTTTGATACCTTCTACCTTACCAGACGTAAAGGAGTTTTGAGTCAAGAAGGATAAACCACCAGGAATTTCAAGAGCACCTGTATTCTTTTGTGCTTTAGTATCAATATTAGCTACCAAAGAGAATGGCGCTGGATCTTGTGTTTCCCACAACGCTTCCATAGCAGCCATTTTCATAGGTTGTACTTTTGTGATGTATTGACCTTGATGATGACCAGCTAATGCACCTAAAGTACCAAATACAAGTGCGATAACCATGCCCCATTTAGCGGAGCGGCGGTAGAACTCTGTCGCATTATTACGCAATAAGTGCCATGCACTGATTGCCATAATAATTACACCAGCTGTTAATAAACCATTCAATACGATATGGAAAAATTGTCCAGGTACATAGCCATTTTGAACGATGGTCAGGAAATTTTCCATCTCTGCACGGCCATTGCGTAATACAAAGCCTACAGGATGTTGCATAAAGGAGTTGGCTACGAGAATCCAGAACGCAGATAAGTTAGTACCTAACGCTACAAATGTAGCTACAAGGGCGTGAACACATTTATGTAAGCGGTCCCAACCGAAAATCCAAACGCCCATGAATGTAGATTCCAAGAAAAATGCCATTAATGCTTCAAGGGCCAATGGGGCACCAAAAATGTCACCCATAAAACGAGAATATTCTGCCCAGTTCATACCGAAATGGAATTCCTGAACAATACCAGTCACCACACCCATGGCAAAGTTAATTAGGAACAATTTCCCCCAGAACTTAGCCATTTTTTTGTATACTTCTTTACCAGTCGACACATAGGTCCACTCTAAAGCAGCAACAGTCACTGTCATACCTAGTGTGAACGGCACAAATAACCAGTGATAGATAGATGTTAGCGCGAATTGCAATCGGGCTAAATCTACAGCTTCAAACATGTGTTTTCCTCCTTAGAATAAAATACTAACATCACTTGACGAGCTTTTACAAAAAACCTTGCATCATTGCGACTGTAAAAAAGCTCAAGCCTCAGCAATAATCAACTGTTCTCGTTGGGCAAGGGTCTTAAAATTAACTGCTTCCAACTGATTAATCAATTGATGCTGAATCACGCCCATTGCTTCATTTATAGCGCAATGCCCCTTACAAGACTTAGAGCAAGAACCTACATCATATAAACAACGTTGTAAATACGCATCCCCTTCTACTGCTCTAATTACATCAAGCAACGAGATCTCTTGAGGGCTTCGATTCAGAGCAAACCCGCCATCTACCCCTCGGAAAGATTTCATAATTCCTGCTGCAATGAGACTACGCATAATCTTGAGCAAAAAGCGTTCTGGAATCAACTCTTGCTCAGCCAATACAGCACCAGTTACCTTCGAGCCCGAAGGTAGTAGCGCCATATGCAAGACCATGCGAAATGCATAATCCGTGGCCTGATTTAACTTCATAAAGTCTCCTTTCTCATGCACTCGGACAAACGTATTACTAAATCTAGTATAAATGAAATAAAACAATACTGCAATGGTATTGTTTTAAACAGAATAAATTAATTCACTTACTTCTCATGCTCATATTTTATGAATCAATTACCTACTTTTATATCCATCAAATATTGATTGTCATCATATATAAAAAGACTGCTCTCAAAAGAACAGTCTCAATATATGTATTATTTTGTAATTTCTCGCACCAAATGGCCCATTTCAGGAATGATTAGTTTGCTCATCGCCAAGGTGACGGCCCCAACAGACCCAGGAACGGAGAACATTAAAGTATTGTTATTAACACCAGCTTCTGCACGAGATGCCATTGCTTTTGTTCCAATATCCTCCGTATAGGATAAATATCTAAAGATTTCACCAAAACCTGGGATATGCTTTTCATATAAGCTATTTACCGCCTCGATGGTAACATCTCTCATAGCAATACCAGTTCCCCCAGTAGATATAATGACATCAATAGACTCATCATTACACCATGGAGTCATAGCATTTATTATAGCCTCACAATCATCAATTACAATTTTGCGATCTGCTACAATATGATTTGCTGCTTCCAAAAATTCTTGAACCTTGTTGCCTCCTTTATCAGTTTCTAATGTACGAGTATCAGATACAGTTAATACTGCAACACGTAATGGTCTTGCTACAACTTCGTAAGACATAGTTCCTCCTAAAATAAAGGCACAATAGACGCCAATATCGGCCATCCATTATCGCGTAATGTATCACGCAATGCCCATGTATACTTAATAAGCGGTGCACAATGTAGGCGCAACCAGAAAGATAAATACGGTGTATCTCCTTGGAATACAGCTAGTCGATTTAGAGCATATAAATTATCCCCTGGCTTTACTGTTCCTGGTTGAACTGTGAAAGCCATTTTATACCCAGACTGTTTAGTAACATATTGAACGAGCATATCATTAAAACCACCAGGATACGCCAAATAATTGATAGGTTCTCCTAAAATACCTTCCATAGATGTTTTACCACCGAGAATGGCATCAGGCAATTCTGTAGGATCTATATGAGTTAGTATCTTATGATGATTTGTATGCCCTTGAATATCAAATCCTGCCGTCTCCATTTGACGCATTTGTGCTGTATTTACAAAACCATGCGTATTGGCTGCGTCACTAATCATGAACAAAGTAGCTTTCATATTATATGCTTTTAATATAGGCAATGCATGTTCATAATTATCTACATAACCATCGTCAAATGTTATTACGATTGGCTTCTCTGGTAACTCCGTACCATTTTGCAAATACTCATACAATTGATCCAATGTTATCGTATGATATCCATGATTATGGAGGTATTCCATCTGCTCCTTAAACTGATCCACATGCAATGTTAACGCGGAGTGTTTCTCATCATTTATTTGATGATAATTAAGTACCGGTACACCATATAACTTATAATTTGAAGACAGTCCCCACATAGCCCCAATAGAAACCGCTAAAATTGCAATACATATTGCAATACAATATAACAACTTTTTAATACAGCTCTTGCCATATTTATACATATAAAATAATCACTCCCATCGACTTACATACATAATGAGAATACCACATATAAGTGGCTATTATCAAGAAAATCCCTCATAAGATTAATATAAAAACGGTTGATGCAATGAATCTGTCGTCGCTTAATTCTTATTACCTTTAACTTTCCCTACTTGCTTCCTCACTGTGGATTTCCCTTCATCGCTTAGCAGTTTGGTAAATCTTACGTTCGGAAGAAGGTGGTGTGTGAGCCCCATACGTCGTTTAATCCTAATTACTTTTCGCTTGCCCTACTTGCTTCCTCACTGTGGATTTCCCTTCTCTGCTTCGCAGTTTGGTAAATCTTACGTTCGGAAGAAAGTGATGCAGTGAATCTGTCGTCACGTTGTTCCTCCATCTTCTACTGCCCTACTTTTCCCACGCCGTCTCTATTGATCAATACACATAGACAATACTTCTACAACCTTGGCTGAAAACGGCTCTAGAAGGAATTAGAATGTGCTCATTAGAGCACAAAAATAGAGGGCCAACCCTTTATAGGGTTGACCCTCTATTTCGTTAATCAGCGAGTTCTTATGTACGGTTCTTTGCTCCAGGATACGGGGTGTTCGTCGCTGTGGAAGGACCTATGTAGCTGCGCTACATATCCATCTTACGCTCCGAACTAAGCGATGCAGTGAATCTGTCGTCGTTTAATTCTTATTACCTTTAACTTGCCCTACTTGCTTCCTTACTGTGGATTTCCCTTCACTGCTTCGCAGTTTGGTAAATCTTACGTTCGGAAGAAAGTGATGCAGTGAATCTG
>CAJZEE010000009.1 GCA_915066865.1 uncultured Veillonella sp. | reverse complement strand
TGAGAGCTGATCGTGACTGGAGTTCAGACGTGTGCTCTTCCGATCTATCTTTATTTTGCCAGGTTTACTCATGCTTGGGTATTGGAATGGCTTTCCATTCTGGCAAACATTCTTGCTCTGTGCCTGTGGTGGCTCTCTAGGTGTATTATTCACCATTCCATTGCGTCGTGCCATGGTAGTGAATAGCGATCTACCATATCCTGAAGGTCGTGCAGCAGCAGAAATTTTGAAGGTTGGCTCTCACAATGGTGAACAAGGTCCTCAATCTAGCTCTGGTATGACAGACATCGTGTCCGGTGGCTTTGTAGCTGGTCTTATTAGCCTCTGTGCAAATGGTTTCAAGGTGCTTGGCGATAGCATGAGCTTCTGGATCCCTGTAGGTAGCAAAGGGATTACTCAAATTCCATTAGGTTTCTCTACAGCGTTGTTAGGTGCTGGTTATCTTATCGGTATCGCTTCTGGTATCGCTATCCTCGTTGGTGTACTCATCGCGTGGGCTGGCTTCGTACCTTACTTCACTAACATGTTTGCCCCAGATGGTGGTGCTACTGCTAAGTTTGCAATGGCTATTTGGAAATCTAAAGTTCGTTTCATCGGTGCTGGTGCTATTGGTATTGCTGCGATTTGGACTTTGATCACCTTAATCAAACCTATCATCGAAGGTATGAAAATTTCTGTTAAATCCATGAATAGCAGCTCCGCAGAACGTGAATTGCATCGTATGGATACAGATATGAGTACAAAATCCGTTTTAGGTGTATTCATACTTATTCTTATTGGTTTAGTATTTACATTCTGGGATTTCGTATCTGTCGTACCTATTAGTGCAGGTTTAATGTGGACACTCGTTGTAGTAGGTATCGTAGTAGCTTTATTGATTGGCTTCTTCGTAGCTGCAGCATGTGGCTATATGGCAGGCCTTATCGGTACATCTGCTTCTCCAATTTCTGGTATTGGTATTTTAGCGACTATTATTTCTTCCTTAGTTGTATACTTTATCGCAGCGGAAAATAATTTATTTGCTACACAAGAAGGTGTTCAGTTCGCTACTGCTATGGCTATCTTTATGACATCCGTAGTTATTGCGATTGCATCTATTTCTAATGATAATTTACAAGATTTGAAAACTGGCCAACTCGTTGGTGCTACACCTTGGCGTCAACAAATTGCCTTGTTACTTGGTTCTGTAGCCGGTGCCATTGCAATTGCTCCAGTTCTTAACTTGCTTTATCAAGCATACGGTTTCACAGGTGCGTTACCACGTGCTGAAATGGATCCAAACGCTGCATTATCTGCTCCTCAAGCGACTTTGATGACTACCATTGCGCAAGGTATCTTCAACTCTAGCATGGATTGGGACTATATCCTAATCGGTGTTGGCGTTGGTGTTGTGGCGATTATCGTCAACTTGATTCTCAAGAGCACAACGGCAACCTTAACATTGCCTCCATTGGCTGTTGGTATGGGTATTTATTTACCACCTACTTTAGAAGTACCGCTTATTATTGGTTCTTTCATCAGCTACTTCGTAGGCCGTTATCTTGTAGCTCGTGCTAAAATGCGTGCTGGTGAGCTTGCTGACTACGATGTAGAGCAATCCAACCGCCGTGGTGTTCTCTTTGCTTCTGGTCTGATTGTTGGTGAAAGCTTGATTGGTGTAATCATAGCTGTTATTATTGTATTGTCTGTTACAACTGGTGGTGGGGAAGCTCCACTTGAATTAGTAGGTCCTGAATTTGAAAGCACAGCACAATGGTTAGGATTGCTTGCATTCATATTTGCTGGTCTCTATCTTGTTCGCCGTGTTGTTACACACAAGTTCAATAAAGAAGAAGCTCTTGCTATGAAAGCTGAGCAAGAACAATAAGAGGTTAAACAATGAAATTAAAACAGTCTGTACTCATCATTATGGCTGCTGCATTGCCAGTAGCCTCCTTCGCAGCAAGCGAAGTAATACCTGTAACGCAAGATACTGTAAATGTACAAGCAAATCAAACAAATGCGAAACGTGTAAATCGTAATGATTTAACATATCGTATTTCTAGTACTGCTACACCTGAGCAGAATCGTGCGTTGCGCTCTAAAGCGTCTAAAGTAGATCGTAATGCAGTTGAAGTGGTAGCTCCAAATGCGGACCGTTATATGGATCGTAAAGAGGTTGCTGTATCACCTGTGGAATCTACTACAGATCATTTGGATTTAGTATTCCCAGAGGTTAAATCTGTTAGCCCTGCAGTAGAAAAAGCAATCAATACGACCATCAAAAAGTATGTTTCTAAAATACAAAATGATGTAGAAAAGTTAAATGCTAAAGAATCTGATAAAATAAATGTAGTTATGTACTATGATGTTAAAACAGATAAAAACGGTATTTTCAGCGTATTGATTCACACATATACTATGCGTGATCATGATGCCAATGGTGTAAACTATGTAAAAGGCTTCACATTTAACACCACAACAGGGCGACAATTGTCCTTGTACGATCTTGGTGGTCTTAATAAAAAAGAACTGGTGAATGCAATTAATAATAATCAAGATGTGAAAGATAAATTAGGTGGCGATGTAAATATCGATAAAATGCCTACTGAATTCTACACAACAGATGATTATTCCGTTGTAATGATCTTGCAACAAGATGTGGATTCAATCCATAGCGCAGGTACGGTATATGTACCAGTTGGTATCTTGCGTGACCGCGAAAATGATGTAACAAAAAAATAATCGAACTGTGTAAATTCGATTATGTGTGTATAGTAACAGCTGTTTAATTGTGAAAAGAACCGCTCCTAAGGGGGCGGTTCTTTTTTATCTATATTATTGTTTGTCGTTATAATAGTTTACGCGTGGTGGTAATGGGAATTGAATGTTTCCGTCTGACTTTGTAAGCGGTTCCGGTGGTAACTGTAAGAATACATTATCATGGAATTTCTTTTTAAATGCTTTCAACGTCGATTTTTGAATAGAATCAACGGTAATGAGAAGGGCACTCGTATCAGTATTTGGGGAGATGGAAAGGATCTTTCCTTGAGGTTCTTTTTGTTGGTAAAGGGCGATGGCATCGGATTGATACTCCTCTAGTTGGGCCTGATTTAATTTACCTTTTGATACGACTACAGTTCTATCTAGCTGTGGATCATGAGCCTCTGTAATCGCTTTGGAAACAAGGTCAGTTTTCTTTTGATCCGTTAAAGATGCATGTAATTGGCCTGCCTCCCAGAATAGAGCTCCGTCTTGACGGAATTTGGTGAAATCATTGCCATAGCCTAATGCTTTGTCGATGATATTAGCTGTTTTGTTTTCTACTTGTTGCTTGAACAATGTATTGTGGAAGGCAAGTGCTTGTTCTGTTTGTGTCATGCGGTACGCAATTTCCGCTGCTTCTGCACGAGTCACATATTTTTCAGGGTTAAACAATGTACCTGGAGCGTAGTTTGTGAACCCAAGATAGGCAAGCTCGCGAACGGCATCTTGTGCCCAAGGAGCTACAAATTTTTGGTCTCCATAGGCTATATTATCAAGAACTGTTGGGTCTTCAGTGGTATATCCTAAGTAATGGATATAGTTATCTGCTACTACCGCAAACTCTTGGCGGGACATATATTTCTCAGGTTTATAAGTGTCATCACCATAGCCGCTGATGATATTCTTGCGAGCTACAGATTCAATAGCAAGAGCAGACCAACGGTCAGATGTAATATCTTTAAATTTACTTGATAAAAAGGCGGCCGTACCATCATCCGTAATATTGTTGAAGAGCGCTGCTACTTCTTCACGTGTCATAGGTTGGTTAGGTCGGAATGTACCATCAGAATACCCTTTCATTAGGTTTGCTTTTGTTACAGTGCTAATCGAGTTAGCTGCCCAAAAATCACTAGGCACATCTGTAAAGATGTGGGCGCGGATTTTTTGAATATCTTGAGGTGTACCGATAGAGGTGTTTACAATTGCAGGTGATGCGGTATTAGTAGATTTAACGTTAGCCGCTTCTGTTTTAGTAGTCTCCATCTTCGTAGCATCTGTTTTAGCCATTGGTGCTTTAGTTGTTTCCATTTTAGTGGCTTCAACAGTAGTTGCAGGAGCATGAGTTGTAGTGGTTGTGTTTGCAGAAGCAAAACCAAGGCCTGTTGTAGTCAATAATGTGCCGAGTACGAGGGCACGTAATGCGTGAGGGGTATTCTTGTACATAAAAATCCTTCCTAATCATGGTAAAGGCTAGCGCTTGATAGCCGTAGAATATAAACTTTCACCAGCATAAAAAGCTATATCCGTCGCATCATAGTCAATTAGTTGGCATGCATAGTGATATACAACAAAGCAGCGTAGTACTGTCGAGTATACGCTGCCTTGGCTGGTTAAGTGTAACGCCGATTAGCGTTTTACTGTCATTTTTACTTTGGAACCGAATAATTTAGAGATCCCTTGTTGTGTTTCTTTAGATGCTGTAGATACAACTGCGTAAAGTTGGTTATTTTCTACATCAGGGAATGTAGCTAGAATTGTACCTGCTTTTTCATTTTTGTTGTAGTAGTTGCGGAAGTTTGTATCGATTGCATCGTATTCAGCTTGGCTGTATTGGGAGGATTCAACTACAACATAGTTATTTACAGTAGAATCACCACGGTTTGCAAGGTTAGCTTTTACTGTGGAAATATCGCTGTCTGTTTTCAAAGCTACGTGTAATTGATTGTCACGCCAGTACATTACGCCATAATTTTGGAATGCATCTTCTGTTTTATAAGTTTTATTTAATTCAGAAAATACTTTGTCTTCTAATGCAGCTTGTTGTTTTTGATCAAGTGCTTTTAGTGTGCTGCGACGAACAGGGCGAACGGTGCGAGTAGGTTCAGCTTTTTCAGCTACTGCAGCATCTTTATTGCCTTTTACGTCTTTTTCAACTTTTTTTGCATCAGATTTTACAGCTTTATCAGCTTTAGCTACATCCTTTTTAGCGTCTTTACTTACTTTAGATGTATCTTTCTCTAATGCTGTATCAGCTTTTTTGGCATCTTCTTTTACAGCTGTCTCAGCTTTAGCTTCAGTTGTACTGTGTTTCGGTGTTGCAAGGCCAGCACCATTAAGCATGCGGTTCAAGATTGTTGCCGCTTGTGCTCTTGTTACAGGTTGTTTAGGGTTAAAGTTTTCTGTTGCCCCAGATGCTACGATGCCTCGTTGTGCCATGTATTGGATATCTGCCAAGTAAGCAGAGGAGATGCTAGCTTCGTCTTTGAATGTTACTTTTTCTGCTTTTACAGGTGTAGAAAGATTCAATTTTTTAGCTAGACTAGCAGCAGATGCAACGAATTGTTCGCGGTCCATAGTTTTGCTAGGTGTGAAAGCTGTTTTAGATGTGCCTTCCATTACGCCTGCAGCACTAACTAATTTGATAGCAGAGCTAGACCAACGATCTGCTTCCACGTCAGAGTAGGAGGTAGAGGATTCTTTTGTTGCAATCTCTGCTAATTCTTGTTCGTTTAAGTTGTGTTGTAGCACTTTGCCATAAATAGCAGCTGCTTGTTCACGAGTAATTTGTGCACTAGGTTTGAATGTATTATCAGCATAACCAGAAAGGTAACCAGCTTGTGTCATTGCTTGGATAGCATCGCGAGCCCAGTTATCTTTTGTGTCAGGGTATACACCAGTAGGTAAGTTTTCTTTAGTTTTTACAACTTTTTTACCTTCTACCTTTGCAGCATCTTCTTTTACATCATTTTTTACGGAAGTATCAATGCGTTTAACGTCATTTTTTACAGAAGTATCAACGCGTTTAGCATCGTTTTTTACGGATGTATCAGTGCGTTTAGCAGCGTTTTTAGCGGATGCATCAGCATGTTTTGCATCACGTTTTACAACTGTGCTACCATGTTTAGCATCATTTTTGACGGATGTATCAATACGTTTAGCATCGTTTTTAACAGATGTATCAACACGGTGTTCATCCGCTTTAGCAGATACCTCAGCTCTAGTAGCCACATTAGATACTTCAGATTTTATATGAGTCGCAGTTGTTTCAGCGTGAGCCATGCTGAATGTAGAACCAAGGGCCAATGTAATTGCTAAAGACAAAGATAATTTATTTAGTTTCATGAAAAGGGCTCCTTTCAAACTATACTTATATAAAATAAATTATAACACTTTTTAAATTTATACACTACTATAAGAAAATGTAATCTATAAGGATAAAACTTACATGAATTTGAAAATTTGAGTACCATTATATAAATATAAAATGAAATATAGATAAAAGTTGATTTTCTAGTAGTTAAAAATGCAAAATGATAAACATTCGCAAAATCTAGATTTTATGGGGCTTTTACAAGAAAAAATGATAAATGAAATAATAGATGTGATAAAATTCAATGTTTGTTATTACAAAAAGTCATAACGATATAAGAAATAAAAGGGTACATACGAATATAGCAATTCTTTGGACAATATCTACATGATTAATTTATAATTATAGCGATGAGCTTTTGAATATTTATTTGAAAGCATAAGTAATGTTCAGGGCAGAAATTTAGTCGAAAAATTCACTACTAAAAATTGCCATAACACATACATATCAAAATTTTTTATTAGGTTAAGTACTAGAAAAGACGAGGAAGATAATATGAAAATTCATCTTTTCCAACAGTGTTTGATTGACATGTTCTACCCTCATGTAGGTATGGCTGGTGTAGAAGTACTTGAAAGATTAGGTTGTGAGCTTGTAGTACCTAAGAAACAAGTATGCTGTGGACAAATGTTCACTAACTCCGGTTATAATGACGCGGCTATGGACGCAATTAAGAATACAATCGAATGCTTTGAGAACGCTGAATATGTAGTCAGCATGTCCGGTTCTTGCGCTTTTGCAATCCGCGATGAATATCATCATTTCTTAAAAGATCAACCAGAGTGGTTGGCGCGCGCAGAAAGATTGAGTGGTAAAATTTACGAATTCACTCAATTTATTACTGACGTATTAGGTGTTGAAGATGTAGGGGCTCGTTTTAACGAATCCGTTACATACCATACATCTTGCCACGTAACTCGTTTGATGGGCATTAAAGAGCCTCCTTTCAAACTCCTTAAAAACGTTAAAGATATCAACTTGATTGAATTACCACGTGCAGATCGTTGCTGTGGTTTCGGCGGTACTTTCTCAGTTAAAAACCCTGAAATCAGTGAAGTTATGACACGCGAAAAAGCATTGGAAATTGCTGGCACAGGTGCCAACGTTATCTCCGGTTCTGACCAAGCGTGCTTAATGAACATCGCTGGTATGCTTGATCGTCTTCATAAAGAAGGCGAAATTGATCGCCGTATCAAAGTTATGCATATTGCTGAAATCTTAAACTGCCGTTAAGGAGGAGACGACATGGCACTTATATATGACAATCGCCCCTATAAAACACGTATAAAAGAATGTTTGGCTGACGATTTCAAAGTTGCAGCTATTAAAAAAGCACAAGACGTGTTTTATGATAAACGTAATACAGTAGTTGCGGATGTTCCTGAATGGTTAGATTTCCGCGCTGAAGCGGCTAAAATTCGCGATCACGTACTTAACAACTTGGATTACTATGTAAGTCAATTTGCTGACAATGCTGAAAAAGCTGGTTCTAAAGTTCACTTTGCGTTCGATGACAAAGAAGCGACTCAAATTGCATTAGATATCCTTCGCCAACGCGAAGCAAAAATGATCGTTAAATCCAAAACTATCTTAACTGAAGAAATTGGTTTGAACGAAGTATTAGAAGAAGCTGGTATTGAAGTTAACGAAACTGACTTGGCTGAATTTATTTTGCAAACTGCAGTAAGTCCTCCATCTCACATCGTAGTACCAGGTCTTCATTTTGAACGTAACAAAATCCGTGAAATTTTTGCTGAAAAATTAGGTTATACAGGAACTGAAAACCCTACGGAAATGACTCACTTTGTACGTGGTTATGTACGTGAGCGCTTCTTAAAAGCTGATGTAGGTGTTAATGGTTGTAACTTTGCAGTTGCTGAATCTGGTACATGTACAATCGTTTCCAACGAAGGTAACGGTCGTATGGCTAGTTCTATTCCTAAGACTCAATTAATTTTCTTAGGTACAGAACGTATTGTTCCTGATTTCAAAGCTCTTGATGTTATGATGGAAATGTTGAACCGTTCTGCAGTAGGTTCTAAGATTTCTAACTACTTCTCCATGATGACTGGTCCTGCGCGTCCTGGTGAAGCTGATGGTCCTGAAGAAACTCATATCATCATTATTGATAACGGCCGTTCTGGCATCTTGGGTGGTACATTCCAAGAAATGCTACGTTGTATCCGTTGTGGTGCATGTATGAATATCTGTCCTGTATACCGTCACGTTTCCGGTCATGGATATGGTTCTGTATATCCAGGTCCAATGGGTGCTGTATTGACTCCATTATTCAAAGGTTACGATGTAGCCGGCGATCTTCCATATGCTTCTACATTATGCGGTGCATGTACAGAAAACTGTCCAGTAGCTATTCCATTGCATGAATTGTTGATGGAGCACCGTCATATCATGGCTGATATTGAAAAGACTCGTCCAAAAGCAGAAGAAGCTATCTTCACAGCAGCTGCTAAGATGTTTGGTAATGCAACATTATTTGATCTTGGCACAAAAGCTGGTGCTATCGGTATGAACTTAATTAGTAATAAAGAAGGTAACATGCCTGAATGGACTCAAGCTATTCCAGTTATGAACGGTTGGACTAAGTCTAAAGAGTTGGGTTCCTTGAAATTCAAGAAATTCCGTGATTTATATGCTGAACATGAAAAGAACAAGAAGAAGGAGAAAAAATAATGGATGTAGCTAAACGTAATCAATTTATTGCACGTTTATCTCGTGCATTAGGCCGTGATCAAGAAATGTGCCCTGCTTTTGTAGAAGGCTTTGATTATAGCCATGGTCCTCAAGAAACTATGTTCCAAGATTTGAGTCGGGATCAAATTTTGACAATGTTTAAGGAACAATGTCAACGTGTTGGTACAAAATTCGTTGAAACTACACCTGACAAACTAGGTGAAACAATTTTGGCAGCTATCGAAGACTGGGGAAACGGTAAAATTGTATTCCCAAGCTCTCCTGAAGTAGAAGAATATAAATTAAAAGAATTGTTCGAACAAGATGCAGCTAATAATGGCGGCACTCGTACATACTTCCAATGGGATCCAGCTAAAGGTCGTGAAGAATGTATTTCTAATACTGCTAATGCTGATATTGGTATTACATTCCCATACTGCGGTATTGCGGAGACTGCTACTGTAGTACAAGCTTCTGGTGAGGACTCTGGCCGTGTGATTAGCTTGTTGCCTACAACACATATTGCTGTGTTGTATACTGATACAATCAACCCTCGCATGACACAAACAATGGAACATTTGGCTGAACGGTATCACAACGATCCAGCTAAGTTCCCTACAAATATCTGCTTGATTTCTGGTCCGTCCCGTACGGCGGATATCGAATTGGTAACTGTAGATGGTGCTCATGGTCCTATCCAAGTAACCTATATCTTAGTTAACAGATAATATAATAGCTAGATTTACTAAAGGCGATTTTCTTCTGGAAAATCGCCTTTTTGGTGTATATATTACAGAATACATTAAATATTACCAAAAATTAAATATTATACTTGTATTTTTTTCGATATATGCTATACTAAGTTCATAACCTATTGTTGTGATATGAATTAAAGAGGTGTATTATGAATATTCCATTCTTTACAGATTACCTCATGTTAAGCAATCCACTAAGTATTGGTATTATCGCGGTGTTCGTGCTCGTGTTAATAGGTATTTATGTATTGCAACGCAAGGGCACATCCTTCGGTAATCTCGTTATTATTGGTACTATTGTTGGTGCCGTACTTGGTATAGCGGTCCAAATTATTGCAGGCTTCCCTGATGATCCATCCAAAGTGGTTTACATCAAGGAAAGTACAAAGTGGTTCTCTCTCGTAGGGGGCGGTTTCATCGACTTAATCCGCATGCTTGTTATTCCTATCGTTTTTATCTCTATTGTTCACGTTATTTTGCACATGGAGGCAGGTGCTAACCTCAAAAAGTTAGTAGTTGCTATGATTTCTACAAATCTCGGCATGGTAGCCGTTGCTGCTATAGTCGGCCTAATTTTGGGGAATGCTTTCGGTTTAGGTCAAGGTTTTGATATTGTTGAATCTGGCAAGAAGATTCGTGAAATCAAACCTATGGTTGATACATTCCGAGCACTAATCCCAAGCAATCCAATTCAAGCGGCTGCTGAAACAAATGTTATCGGCATTGTCGTATTTGCAATTATCTTGGGTAGCGTAGCTCGTCTATTAAAACAAACAGGGACAAACTCTATGGAGGTGTTCACAAAACTATTTGATGAACTTCACCAATTGATTTCCTGGGTAGCTGATTTCATCATTGGTCTTATGCCATATGGTGTAGTTGCTTTGTTAGCTTCTACATTGGCAACACGCGGTGTACAAGCTATTCTTGATATGGGCTTGTTCGTAGTATTGCTTTACGTTGGTCTTTTGATTATGTTTGTCGTACAAGCAATCTTGATTACTAGCTTTGGCTACAATCCGATTACATACTTCAAGAAAGCGAAAGCACCACTCTTATTGGCGTTCACTTCTCGTTCTTCGATGGGTGTATTGCCATTAACTGTAGAGACTTTAACAAAACGTCTTGGTGTAAATGCTACAACTGCTAATACAGTAGCTTCCTTCGGTACTACTGCGGGCATGCAAGGTTGTGCCGGCGTGTTCCCAGCACTTGTTGTGGTGTACATCTCTAATGTAGCCAATATTCCATTCGATATGACTATGTATATCATGAGTGTTATCGTTATTGCTATTGGTTCTGTTGGTATCGCAGGCGTGCCAGGTACGGCTACAATGGCGGCATCTGTATCCCTTAGTGGTACAGGACTTGGAGCGTACTTCACCTCCATTAGTCCAATTCTAGCTATCGATCCATTGATTGACATGGGACGTACATGTTTGAACGTATCTGGGTCATTAACAAATGCTTTGGTAGTAGACAAAATTATGGGAACCATCGATAAAGACGCATACAATAATCCTAACGAAGGTCGCGTATAAAAACTAGCAACACTTAATCATATAATTATTATAAAAAGGGGCTGTAGCTGAATGTGGTAAAACCACATTTGGTTACAGCTTCTTTTGCCTTTTTAAAAGTGATAATTATTACAGATTGTAAACTATATTATTAATAATCGATATTGAAATTGTGAGCTTAGCTACTAACATACTTATGCATATATGGTATACTAAGCGTTATAAAGTTACGAATTATGCTTAATAAATATAAGCCAAGAGGGTAATAGTATGATTACACAAGAATTGAAAGATCGATTAATTGCAGATTATCCAAAGTTTGAGGATATGACACATAAGTTCTATAAGAAAGAATTATCCATTGCAGACTATAAAGGACAATCTGGTGCTTATGGTAGTTACGCTGAGCGCGGTGCAAATACTGGCATGAGCCGTTGGCGCTTCAACGGTGGTCGCATGACGCGCGAGCACATACAGTTTTTAGCGGACTCCATTCGTAAATATAACCTGCAACATGTACATTTCACTACCGGCCAATGCTTACAAATGCATGGCCTTGATGGTGATACTATATTGAGTCTCTATAAGGAATGTTATGACCACGGTATCTATAACCGTGGTGCTGGCGGTGACAATCCCAATGTGGTGGCTAGTATTTTACGCGGCATTGATCCTCGTGAAACTTTAGATATTACGCCATATACAACAGCTATTAGTGAATTTCTTATGGAGCAAATGTTCTATATCAAGATCCCTCGCAAATTTAAAATGGGTATAGATAATGGTTTTGATAGTACCCCACATTCTACGTTCAAGGACCTAGGTTTTAACTTAACAAAACACAATACTTTTGATGTGTATGCTTGTGGTGGTATTGGTCCTAATCCTCGCATTGGTATTCCGGTGGCACATGATGTAGCACCTGAGGATGTTTTGTATCATGTGAAAGCTATGCTTATGGTTTTTGCTAACCATGGTAATTTCAAAAACCGTGGTAAGGCTCGTACCCGTTACATGCCTGCTGAAATGGGTGGGGCGGAAGCTTTCATCAAGATCTATGAAGAAACCCTAGCTATGGTAAAAGAAGTAGAACACCTAACTATTAATCCAGCTGATTATGCTTATGAAATTACAAAAACTGGTAAGCGTGATGATTCTGTGGAAAATTATCGTATTCACCGTCAAAAACAGGAAGGTTTATATTACGTAGAATACCATCCAGCAGGTGGCGATGTGAACGTAGCACACTTGTTGGCTGCCCTTGACTATGTAGTGACACTTGACCAAGTAGAAGCACGTATTGCGCCAGACCAAGCATTGTTCTTCATTAATCTTACAGCTGATGAAGCACGCAAAATTGCGGAATTAACTGATGACAGCGCTGAAAATGATTTCCGCCGTTCCGTATCTTGCGTTGGTTCTACTATATGTCAGATTGGAATGCAAGACTCTAACGGTCTTTTGAAAGATATCTTCGCACACCTTGAAGAAAAGGGTATAGATACAAGAAAACTACCTCGTTTACATATATCCGGCTGTCCACACTCCTGTGGTACACACCAAATCGGTGAAATTGGTTTCCATGGTGCTGTAAAATTAGTAGATAAGAAACCTATGGTAGCATTTATCCTTGTAGACGGTGGCTCAGAACACATGGGCTCTGAAAACTTCGGTAAAATGGCTGGCAATATTGTAGCTACAAAGATTCCAGAATTTTTGGAATCTTTGGCAAATATTCTGAACGAATCCCCAGAACCAGACTTTGGGACCTGGAGAATGACACATAAAGCGCAATACATGGAACTTATAAAAGCATTTGAGTAAATCTTCTCCGCTTGTGATGGGGCCCTGTTAGATTGCGACAACTCAATAAATAATAAAAAGAGTTCCCTCTTTGCTCCGTCCTTCGTAAAGTCGCTGCAGAGGTACCCAGTTTCATTTTTATAACACCTGATGTAAATTAGTCCCATAGCAAAGCGACTTACCTTACTAATATACAGAGCGGCCTCATGACAAGCTACATTCGATATTTACTCAATATGCTTTTATAATTAGAGGAGCGGAGAGGCGAGAGCGGCTAAGTAGTTTTGACTGAATTTGCATCAAGACTAGCCAGTAGATTAGCCTCTGGCTAGTCCTTCCCATACGGTGGGCATGGCGCCACTACTATACAGTTTATTATAATGTGTAAAATGATAGTGTTTTCTATGATTTATTTCAAGGTGTAATTGTAATGACTCTATATAAGTATTAGCTAGATTATTTACGCTTTTGGATGGGACATCTTTATAAATATAGTGATAAAAAAGTAAGAATACGCTTGTGCAGAGACTTTGCGAAGAACGGAGCAAGCAAGCGTATTTTTACCAAGTTGTACTAACGAGATGGGGCCCCATCCTAAAAGCGGATGAACAAATGTTAGTTGAGTCCCAATACAATAAGAATAATTGTTTAAAACTAGATATGACTTGATTTTGTATGTTATAATAGGCTTTATAGTAGTATTTGGAGGATATTCAGATGTTATTTACCGTCAATACAGAAGTCTGTACACGATGCGGCCTTTGCGTTGCTGACTGTCCGACCGGATTGCTGGTGATGTCCGATGCTGGACCTGTAACTGGCAGGGGAGGTTGTATCTCCTGTGGGCATTGTATTTCCGTATGCCCAACGCTTGCTCTTGATAGCGATATGACACCGCGTAAAGAGCAAATCGATATTACAAAGGAACCTAAGTTAACGCCTGAGCAAGCTGAACTATTTATGCGTAGTCGTCGCTCTATTCGTAACTATCAAAATAAACCAGTCCCTGTAGAGCTCATTCGCAAAGTGCTAAACGTTGCAAGAATGGCGCCAACAGCAACTAACACACAAGGTATTTCGTATATAGTAATCCGAGATAAACAAACGTTACGCCGTATTGCTGATCTCGTTCTAGAGTGGATGCATTTAGCGGCAAAAACAGTGCCAATTATGCGCCTTTATGCTCGTGCGGCTCAAGCAGAAGTAGATAAAGGCAAGGAGTATATCTTGCGCGATGCGCCGGCTCTCGTCGTGGCAATTGGCTCTAAAAAAGATATTCATCGTACCCATGATAGTGGTCACTCTTGCTTGTCTTATGCTGAGCTATATGCGCCGACTTTAGGCCTTGGTACTTGTTGGGCAGGCTTTTTTGAACATGCTGGAGAAGCTGAATACCAACCATTATTAGATGAATTAGGTGTACCTGATGATAAAATTGTAGCTGGTGGCATTCTTATGGGATATCCTAAAGTACGATATCGCAATATTGTAGAGCGTCAACCATTAGATGTTACATTTGATACAGAAGAGTAAAAAAGAGATGCCCCAATGATTGTAATCATTGGGGTATCTCTTTTTAGTTATATAGTGACGATATAAACTTTATTAATTGGCAGTTGTAATAGTGCCTTTGAATGTTTCGTCGATGTATTGTTTAATAGCATCAGATTTGTAAATATCTGCAATTTTTTTGTATGTTTCGTTGTCTTTGTCTTCACTACGAACTGCAAGTACGATAACTGTTAGTGGTTCATCTTTAGATTCGAAGAAGAAACCTTGTTTTTCTACACTAAGACCAGCACTTTGCACATAGTTCATTGGAATAACTGCAATTGTTACATCATCTAGACTACGAGGTAATTGAGCTGCTTCTAGTTCTTGAATCTTTATATTCTTCGGGTTAGATGTGATATCTGCAACTGTTGCTTTGAAGCCGACACCATCTTTTAACGTAATTAATCCAGCTTTAGCTAATAATGCTAATGCACGACCACCATTAGTAGGGTCATTTGGGATAGAAACAGTAGCGCCTTCAGGTACATCTTGTACGCTGTGTACACTATTACTATATAAGCCCATACGCACCAAAATTGTTTTACCGATTGCTACTAAGTTGGAACCATTTTGTTTGTTAAAGTTTTCCATAAATGGTACATGTTGATAAGCATTCAGTTGAATATCGCCATCTGCAAGGGCTTTATCAGGTGTTACATAGTCTGAGAATTCAACTACTTTAAGATCGATTCCTTGTTTTTTAGCTTCTTTTGCTACAGCTTCAGCTACTTGTGCATGAGGACCAGATGTAGCACCTATTTTGATTTCTTTTTGTGTTTGTGTTGATTGATTTGATGTACTACCACAACCAGCGATAGCAAATGCAAGAGCACCGATAAGTAATGGTGCTAACAATGTTTTTAATTTCATATAATCATCCCTTTCAAGTCTTATAATGGTTATATCCTATCATGGATGAAGGGGATTTGTATATGATAAAAGCATATCAGTTAGCTATAGATTAAAACTATGGTGAAATTCTAGCTCATTTATAATACAATTCAATATAATATATTGATTAATGTGTTATATTGAATGTGTGATCGCTAGGTAGTAAATTTATATTTTAAATATTTTTGTATAATTCTAATATGGATTCATATATCTATATGTCGGATTAATGGAGGATGTATGTATAATTTTGATTTTTATAACCCTACACATATCGTATTTGGTAAAGACCGTTTAGATGAATTAGATACATTGGTACCAAAGGATGCAAAGGTGCTCATTACTTATGGTGGTGGCTCCGCTGTGCACAGTGGTCTTATTGATCGCATTGTGAAAGCTCTTGGTAACCGCAAGGTTGAGCAGTTTGGTGGTATTGAGCCAAACCCATCTCTTGAAACTTGTGAACGTGCGGTAGCTTTCATTAAAGAACATGGCGTAGATTTCGTTCTCGCTGTAGGCGGCGGTTCTGTAGTAGATGCTACAAAACTTATCGTTATGGGTGCTACCTATGATGGTCCCGTTATTGAGGTAATGAAAGTTGGTGTGCCAGAGGTTCCGGTAGACATGGTACCAAATCCATTACCATTTGGCACAGTTATGACACTACCTGCAACTGGTTCCGAAATGAACAATGGTGCAGTTATTACTTATGGTGACGGTAAATACCCTGTATTCAGTAGCTTAGTATTCCCTAAGTTCTCCATGCTTGATCCAACATTGACTTTCACCTTGCCTGAAAGACAAGTTAAGAATGGCGTTATCGATACCTTTGTGCATACCACAGAGCAGTATTTAACATACCCTGTAGAAGGTCGTATTCAAGATCGTTTCAGCGAAGGTATTTTAAAAACTATGATTGAAATCGGCAAAGAAACAGTAGAAAATCCAGAAAACTACGATATTCGTGCTAACCACGTGTGGGCCTCTACATTGGCATTAAATGGTTTAATTGGTGCCGGCGTGCCACAAGACTGGGCAACTCATCTGATTGGCCATGAGTTAACTGCGGCGTACCATCTTGACCATGGTATTACATTGGCTATCGTATTACCTGCATTGTTAGAAGTGAAAAAAGCAGACAAACTTGAAAAATTGGCACAATATGCTACACGGGTATGGCATATTACAGAAGGTACAAACGAAGAAAAAGCGGACAAGGCTATCGCTAAAACTCGTGAATTCTTCGAGTCCCTTGGCGTATCTACGCATTTGAAAGACTATGGTCTTGGTGAAGAAGCAGTTGATAAAATTGTGAAACAATTAGAGGACCATGGCATGACACAACTTGGTGAAAATGGTGATGTAACACCAGAAGTAGCTCGCGAGATTTTAATGCGTGCCTTATAATTAAGGGGATTAACAGTGTAAACTTGTATGATATGGAAAGGAGGCGCTCCCTATAAATAAAATAAAAAATAGAAGTGCATTTTCTTTTGCACTTCCGATTATGATTCCCATGGGGCTTAGTTTCCTCTTTCTTGGAGTAGGCTTTGGTTTGTATGCTACCAGTCAAGGGTTTCCTTGGTGGACCGCTCCTGTTTTAGCTAGTACCATATTTGCAGGCTCCATGGAGTTCGTAACTATTGGGCTGTTAATGGCAGGCTTTGATCCAGTGAATACTTTTATGTTGACCTTGTTTGTCAATGGGCGTCATTTCTTCTATGGTCTATCTGCACTACAGCGATATGTGCATATGGGATGGAAGTGGTTTCCTACAGTTGCGTGGATGTGTGATGAAAGTTTTGCAATTAATGTATCTACGAAGTTACCCGATGATGTAGATGAAAAATGGTTCTACTTCCATGTATCGTGGCTTAATTATATCTTCTGGGTTGTGAGTACTCTTGTAGGGGGATTGTTCGGCGATTTATTAGCATCTGTAGATTTGCGAGGTATTGGTTTTGTATTACCTGGCTTATTTATTGTTATATTCCTTGAAATGTTATTTAATGCTAAAAGTAATAATATTCGAGGCTTAGGTGCTGTTGGAGCCGTTGTAGCCCTAGCAATGCTTCTATTAACGGGAAAATCCTTATTTATGCTTGCTTCTATGGGGTGTATGCTCGTAGTATGTTATATAGCGTATAAGTGGGGAGGTGTACATCTTGACTAGTTTTGAAATAGTCATTACTGTTGCTATTGTAGTAGCAGGTACATTGCTTACACGATTTGCTGCTTTTCTCATTTTCCCTCCCGGTAAAAAGGCGCCAGACTTTGTACTGTACTTAGGTAAAGCTTTACCTGCAGCGATTATGGGTCTGCTTGTTGTGTACACTTTTAAAGATATTGTAGTTCTAATATATCCTTACGGACTTCCTGAATTAATTGCATTCTTAGTTACAGTGGGGCTTCATATGTGGAAGCGAAATATGTTCATGTCTATTGGGGCAGGAACTGTAGCGTATATGATTCTTGTACAAGCCATATTTAATGTAACAAGATAAAATAAACCACGTATATCTATTCCTATGAAAGGTTAGATATACGTGGTTTTATGTTTTATTTTAGTTGTAAAAGTCTTTCAAGACCTGGCGCAGTATGATGGTCTTCCAAGAAGTCTTGTTGGTCTAGTAGTTCCATAACGTCCATATCGATGTTGGTGAGTTTGAAATCGAATACATCGAAGTTAGCTTCCATATGGCTCACGTTATTTGCCTTTGGCAATGGAATGATGCCTTGTTGGATGTGCCAACGCAAGATGATTTGATGTTTTGAAACACCGTATTTTTCCGCCAAGCTTTTGATGATTGGATGGTCAAAAATCGGTTGGCGGTCACGGGTAAATGGAGACCATGCCATGCCTACAACTTGATGCTTTCTCATCAATTGTAAGAGTGATTGACGTTGGTTGAACGGGTGGCATTCGATTTGGTTGACCACCGGCTTTACATTGCAGTGGTACAACAAGTCAATGAGGCGATCCTCGTAGAAGTTAGATAGGCCTAACCCACGAAGTACATTTTGATCGTATAATTCTTCCATGGCGCGCCAAGAACCGTAGTAATCACCCAGTGGTTGATGCACCAGCATGATGTCAATATAGTTGGTATTTAATTTCTTTAAGGAGCTTTCAACAGCACGCATCGTATTATCGTAGCCCGCATCAGTGTGCCAAATTTTAGTAGTGATGATTATATCTGTTCGTTTAATACCAGATGCTCTGATTCCTTTAGCCACGGCTTCTTCATTGCCATAATAGGCGGCCGTATCGAGTAAACGATAGCCTACGCTAAGTGCATTGGAAACAGCTTGTTCAGTCTCTCCTTCGGTACCTGTTTTATAGGTACCATAACCGATGGAGGGAATAAAGCTACCATTATTTAAAATCCTAAAGTCCATCCGTTCTTCCATGAGAACCTCCGTTATATTCATAAATTAAAGGAATTAGCTTTCATACAATTCTAACTGATTTTATGATATACTAAGGTATTGATAAAAATCAATATGATAGGAAGTGACAGAATGCAAATAAATCGTTTTTGCTCTGTAATTGCTATCCTTGGCGTTATGATTATGACACTCGCTATTGCGGGATGTGGTACGAAAACCGTATCCGTCGCAGAGGTAACGTACAAGGATATGCCGTTGCAGATTCATAATGATGCCAATGTAACGGCCCTTAATAAGGCGACGATAACGCCGACCTTGACGGGGCAGGTCGTGTATGCCGTGAAAGTAGGCGATCAAGTACAGCAAGGTCAAACTGTGGCAACTGTAGATACATCGGCTTTACAACAACAGCTAGCATCCTTGCAAGGACAATTAGCGCAAGCCCAATCACAATCATATGCCACAGCTGTGACGACTACGACTGCAGCATCTATAGACAGTACTCAACTGGAACAGGCTCAACGCATGCGTGAAGCGGGCATAATCACACAAAAAGAATATGATCGTATTTTGGAACGATCTCAACCACAAACTACAACAGTTACAACCGGTGGTGGCGGAGGCATCAATACGGCAGCCATTGAGGCACAAATCGCACAAGTATCGGCTCAGATGGCGGCATCTACAATCGTGGCTCCTATAGCAGGTACTGTAACATCTATCTATAACGAAGACCGTCAAATGGCGATTGCAGACCGTCCATTTATGATGATTCAGCAATCTACGCCGATGGTTGCATCCCTCAGCATTCCTCGTGATGCGGCTATGAAATTAGGTACACCTGAAGCGAAGAATGGCATGAAGGTACTTCTCAAGGTAGGTGACCAAGAATTACCAGGTGAATTGACTTACGTAGATATTACTCAACCTGAAAATGTGCCAAGTGTTCTTGTGAAAGCCACTTTCAATAATGAGAAAGGCCTAATCAAGGCTGGTGAATTCTATACACTCGTTATTGAATCTAATGTGAAAGCCAAGATGCTGACCGTTCCAACTAAGGCGGTTCGGGAAAATCAAGATGGGAAATATGTATATGTATTGACTGAGAATAATACAGTTGATGTACGTGTTGTTGAGGTAGGCATCACTGAAGGCGATGACGTAGCCATTATTTCTGGCTTAAACGAAGGTGATAAGGTTATTACGACGGATGGCACCTTTGAGTTAGGTGAATCTGTAAAATTGTGATTACGACCCCTATGGGTTTAATACTAGATTGTTAGGATTATGTTTAAACATAATAGAATCGAAACTTTCACAGACCGTGAAAGTAACCTCATCAAAAGAGGAATCTGATAGGAGGGATTATTATTTTAGAATTTAAACGTTTTGAATTGCGAGATAAACCATTAATCGACAAGTATTTTGAACAACATCATTATGAAGCATCCGATAATTGTTTTACTACATTGTTTATGTGGCAAGATCCATACGGTATTCGCTGGGCTGAAGAGAATGGCGTATTGTACATCCAAGGTGGCGGCAAGCGTGAGCCATTCCTATTGCCTCCATTTGCTGGTAAAGATGCAAAGTTCCTTGATGGTTTGTTGCGTGCTAAAGAATGGTTCGTAGAAAATAAATTGCCGTTCCGTTTTAAAGGCGTTAGCAAAGATGTAAAAGAACGCATGGAAGACCTATGTCCTGGTCGCTATGCATTTACACCTGACCGCGACAACTACGAATACATTTACAAGTCCGAAGATCTTATCAACTTGTCTGGTAAGAAATTCCGTCAAAAGAAAAACCATTTAAATCAATTCCGCATGCAATATTCTAACTATGAATATGTGCCAATTACAGATGATATCATCCCATTATGTCGTGAAACGGCAGCATCTTGGGTAGAAACGCATCATGAAGAAGGTATCGAAGATGAATTGGTAGCCATCAATTTGTTGTTTGACAACTGGGATGTGTTGGGTCTTAAAGGCGGCGCCATTAAATTATTCGGCCGTGTTGAGGCTTTTAGTATCGGTGAACTTCTCAATGACAGAATTGCTTTGATTCACATTGAAAAAGCAAATCCAGATATTCGTGGTTTGTATCAAGCTATCAATAATGAATTCATTCGTCATGAATTTAGCGAAGTAGAATTCATCAACCGTGAAGAAGATATGGGCTTGCCTGGTCTTCGTCAAGCAAAAGAATCTTATAACCCAGATCATTTTGCTGAAAAATATGACGCAGTATATGCTAACGAAGCAGATAATGCGACAGGTGGTAAATAAAATCTGAGCTATGAAGTCGATGTGCTTCATAGCTCATTTTGTTATAATAGAATTGTTAGACTATCTATTTGAATGTAATTATCGTATCATCATGGCGATATGGCGATATGGCGATATGGCGATATGGCGATATGGCGATATGGCGATATGATGTGCTTAAATTAGATCAGATTAGATATTATATGCTGTGACGCGACAGATAGATAACGGCTCTTATGATATAACGAGGACATAATTATGGAATTTAGAATTGCGACGGCTCAAGATACGCCTCATGTGGAAAATCTATGGGCGTACTGCTTTGAACCAAAGGAAGATCCATTCTTCCAATATTATTTTACAAATTGCTATGAACCAGAAAATACAATGGTCGGGTTAGAACAGGACCAATTGTTGAGCACTGTTCATTTGCGTCAATATAATCTTAATGTACGTGGTGCCGTATTACCTACGAGCTATATGGTAGGCGTTGCAACGCATCCAGCAGCCCGCCGTGGTGGTGTAGGCGGTGCACTATTAACTGCTGCACTAGAGGAGCTTCGTAAACGCGGTCAAGCTATGACGATTTTGATGCCATCCAAGGCAGCGTTCTATCAGCAATATGGTTGGGAACTTTATGCTCATCAATGGGTGAACACCATGTCGCTAGAAGACTTGCGCCCTATGACAGATAAAACGTTGAGCTTTGGCTTACTAAATAGCGTAGATCAATGGACTTTGTTAGATCCAATATATAAAACATATACGGCTCGTCTTTCTGGCTACGCAGAACGTGGCGAAAAGGAATGGAAACGTTTGTTAGGCAGCTTCTTTGCAGAAGGTGTAAATGTTGCTGTAGTGCGCAACGATGACCATGTCATTGAAGGCTATGCAGTGTATCGTTTAGGTCAGCCTGAAATTCCTGTTACTGAGCTGGTTTACACGACACGCCGTGCACAACGTGCATTATTAAATTATTTCTATAATCACCGTTCTCAAGGTACGTCTATCCGTTGGAATGAAGGCCTTCACGATACATATTATCGCTTCTATCCTGATGGTAGAACTGGCCACGCTACCATGCCATATATGATGAGTCGTATTGTAGATGTAAAAGCTGCTTTCGAAGCAATTCCTGTCAATCAAGAGGCATTGATGATGCCTATAACAATGACCTTTGCAGTAAAAGATGGGCTTTGCAGCTGGAACGAAGGCCGTTATGAAGTGGAATATGGCGGTGCATTAACTCCATCCGTTAAAAAGATTTCTGATACATTTGATGGTGAAGTGGATATTACCGTTGAGGTCGGTGCATTAAGCCAGTTATTAATGGGCACTCTTACGGCTCGAGACCTTGTTTTTGAAGGGAAACTTTCAGTAAGTGAAGAATGGTTAGACTATTTCGATATTCTCTATCCTGAACAAAAAACATATATTAACGAATGGTGGTAATATGAGCTGGAAAACGTATACGGTGAAAGAACCGACAGAGTTGACGGTTTCTAAATATGTAAAGGAACGATTTTCCCTATCCTCTCGGGATATCCAAATGGTATTTCGCAAGAAACGGGTAAAAGTTAATAGCCGTGTGGCTCATTCGCAGCGAGCACTTAAAAAGGGTGATGTATTAACCTTGGAGTTACCACAAGATAAGGATTATGGGGTTGATGTAGAAAAGGGACCGATTACAGTTCTCTATGAAGATGCGCATACGTTAGTTGTAAATAAGGATCCCTTTATGCTCGTTCATCCTGCAGGGCAAACGAAGTCTTGTACATTGAGTAACTATGTGGCAGGGTATTATGCGAAGAAAAACGTAGTTCATAAGGTTCGACCTGTGCACCGCCTCGACCGAGATACATCGGGGTGCATTCTCTTTGGTAAAACAAAAGAAGCACAACAATACTATACGGATGAGCTACAAGCAGGTCGTATCGACCGCATTTATACAGGCCTTGTAGAAGGGCGTATTGATGCGGATGGTATGGTAGATGCGCCTATCGGGGTCGATCCAGTATTTGATAATCGCCGCGTTATCGATGAATTTGGGCAGCCTGCTCAAACAGAATATATTGTTCTTAATCATGAGGGAGACAATACTCTGTTACGTTTTAAGTTATTGACTGGTAGAACTCATCAAATTCGCGTACACATGGAACACATTGGTCATCCTATCGTAGGTGATGCTATGTATGGTACGCGCAATAAGCCTTATACACGCCAATGTTTACATGCATCGGAGCTAACCTTCGTGCCGTATGGTAAGGACGAAGCTATCACGATTACTTGTGAAGTAGGGGATAATTTTGGTCGAGAATAATAACCGTTGATTTTTCTGTTCTAAATAATATGCCTATCGCATCTATCGGACGAGATGCTTATTATCCCTGTATCCTTGTATACAAAAAACAATAGTGATAAAAACTCATAGTCTATGCATGAAAAGCATAGACTATGTTTTTTTTATATTTTCAATTCACAGTGGACAGGAGTATACTGTGTATAGACATAAAATTCTATAGAATGTTAAATTGATAATTTTATAGAGAAATAGTTTGTTAGTTATACTTTTACCAAGACCGAACGGAACGATGCCGCAGTGCTTGGAATAATCAAGTGATATGAAGGAGTGCACGTTATGGATATGAAGCAAAGCACAATAGAGCAACAACGTCTAGATCAAGCTAGACTCGAAGCCAATGGCATGTACAGCAGCCAATTTGAAAAGGATGCGTGTGGCATGGGCTTCGTTGTTAATATTAAGGGGAAGAAATCTCATGATATTATCGACGATGGTTTGCGCATTTTGGAGCGCCTTGAACATCGTGGTGGTGCCGGTGCCGATAAGGACACAGGGGATGGTGCCGGTATTTTGGTACAAATTCCGCACGAGTTCTTCAAGCGTGAGTGCGAAGTGCTTGGTATTCAACTGCCTGCAGCTGGCGAATATGGCGTAGGTATGGTCTTTGCTCATAAATATGAAAGTCTCCGTAACGAGCAAAAACGAATTCTCGAAGAGGTCGTACGCGAAGAGGGGCAAGTTGTCCTCGGCTGGCGTGAAGTACCGGTTGATGGTACAAAGGTCGGTAAAGAGGCAGCTGCGATTCGACCTTGGATGATTCAAATCCTTATCGGCAAAGGTCCCGATGTAACTAACAATAAGGAATTTGAACGTAAATTATATATCATCCGTAAACTGGCGGAAAAACGCATCATTCCATTAAGCAAGGAATTATCTAGCGATTTTTATATCGCATCTTTGTCTTCTAAAACAATCGTATATAAAGGTATGTTAACACCTGGTCAATTGCGAGACTTCTACCTTGATTTGAGCGACCTTGACTTTACATCTGCGTTGGCAATGGTGCACTCTCGTTTCAGTACGAATACATTTCCAAGCTGGGCTAGGGCACATCCTAACCGTTTCTTAGTTCATAATGGTGAAATCAACACCATTCGCGGTAATGTAAACTGGATCAACGCTCGTGAAGGTAAAGCGGAATCTCCATTGTTCCCAGATATCAAAAAGGTATTCCCCGTAGTAGATGATAGCGGTTCTGACTCGGCTATGTTTGATAACACATTGGAATTCTTGCACATGACAGGCCGTTCCTTGCCTCATGCGATTATGATGATGATTCCTGAGCCTTGGGAACGCAATAACCTCATGAGCCGAGAAAAACATGATTTCTATGAGTTCAATAGTTTTATGATGGAACCATGGGATGGTCCTGCGGCTATGGGATTTACGGATGGTACAGTTATCGGCGGTGTCCTTGACCGCAACGGTTTACGTCCTGCTCGTTACTATGTGACAACAGATGACCGCGTTATTATGGCTTCCGAGGTTGGCGTTGTAAACGAAAATGCTGAAAATATCCGCGCTAAAGGCCGTTTGGAACCAGGTAAAATGCTTCTCATCGATACAGATGAACAACGCATCATTTCCGATGAAGAAATCAAACATCGCGTTGCTACTGAATTACCGTACAATGAATGGGTAAAAGAACACGTCATTCACTTATCTGAAATTACTCAGGCCGATGAAAGTACCATTCCAAAGGTAGAGGATTTGTTCAAGGAGCAACAAGCCTTTGGGTATACTCAAGAAGACCTTGTGCGCATGATTGTGCCTATGGCAAAAGATGGTAAAGACCCTGTAGGTGCTATGGGTGCCGATGCACCTTTAGCTATCTTGTCCGATAAACCACAATTGCTATATAGCTACTTCAAGCAAATGTTTGCGCAAGTAACAAATCCTCCTATCGACTCTATCCGTGAGGAGATGGTTACATCTACACGGGTTATGCTTGGTAACTCTGGTAATCTAACAGAGCCTAACAAAGCAGGAACCTATGCGCTGTCTATGCGCACACCAATCCTTACGAACCAAGAGTTGGCGTCCATCAAAGCTCTTGATTGTCGTCGCATGAAATCCGTAACCTTGCCAATTCTCTTCGATCCTACTAAGGGTGCTGAAGGCTTGCGCGATGCGCTAAATGATTTATGCGAAAAGGCAGAAGAAGTAGCTCGTACAGATCAAAATGTGTTGATCTTATCCGACCGCGGTGTCGATGAAAATCATACACCAATTCCAGCGTTGTTGGCTGTAGCTGCTGTTCACAATCACTTGATTAACAAAGTGTTGCGTACAGAAATTGGCCTCATCCTTGAATCTGGTGAACCACGCGAAGTTCATCACTTCTGTACATTAATCGGTTATGGTGTAACAGCTATCAACCCATACTTGGCGCTTGAAACAGTTCGCGATTTGCAAGCTCGTAAACGCCTTGGCGATATTACACCAGAACAGGCAGAAAAGAACTACATCAAGGCCGCTGTAGGTGGCATCATGAAAGTTATGTCCAAAATGGGTATTTCCACAGTTCGTTCCTACCACGGTGCACAAATCTTTGAAGCGTTGGGCTTGAATACTAACTTCATTAATAAGTTCTTCGTAAATACACCAACACGTATTGGCGGTATTGGTCTTGGTGGGGTAGCACATGAAGCATTAGCTCGTTTTGAACGTGCTTTCAAATCCGATGAAACAGTACTCGAACCAGGCGGTTGGTATGGTCCTGTAAAAGATGGGGAAGAGCATCTATTCAATCCTAAGACAATCGAACTTTTACAAGAATCTCTTATCAACGGCGACTACACAAAATATAAAGAATACTCCAAAGCGATTCGCAACGATTACCACGTTACATTGCGTTCCTTGATGGAATTGAACTATCCTGTAGGTGGCGGTATTCCTATCGAAGAGGTTGAACCTGAAGAATCTATTGTAAAACGCTTTAAAGCTGGTGCTATGAGCTACGGTGCCATCAGTAAAGAGGCGCATGAAGCTATTGCCATCGCAATGAATCGTTTAGGTTCTACATCTAACTCTGGTGAAGGCGGCGAGGATGTAGATCGTTTTAAACCATTGCCAAACGGCGATAGCATGAACTCCGAAGTAAAACAAATTGCATCTGGGCGGTTTGGCGTAACCGCAAATTACCTCATTCATGCAAAAGAATTGCAAATCAAATGTGCTCAAGGCGCTAAGCCAGGTGAAGGCGGTCAATTACCAGGTAAAAAGGTATATCCTGAAATTGCCAAGGCTCGTCACTCCACTCCAGGCGTTGAGCTCGTATCTCCACCACCGCATCATGATATTTACTCCATTGAAGACTTGGCTGAGTTGATTTACGACTTGAAATGTGTTAACAAAGATGCGCGTATTTCCGTTAAATTGACTTCTGAAGCAGGTGTCGGTACTATCGCTGCTGGTGTTGCGAAAGCAAAAGCAGATAATATCTTGATTTCCGGATACGATGGTGGTACAGGTGCAGCAGGTCGCACATCTGTAAAACATGCAGGTGTACCTTGGGAACTTGGTCTCTCTGAAACTCATCAAACCTTGATGCTCAACAGATTACGTGACCGTGTTCAATTAGAGGTAGACTCCAAGTTGATGACTGGTTTTGATGTGGCTGTAGCAGCCATGCTCGGTGCTGAGTTATTCGGCTTTGGTACATTGCCTCTCGTAGCGGTAGGCTGTAAAATGGCTCGTGTATGTAATCTTAATACATGCCCTTACGGTGTAGCTACACAAGATGAAAAATTGCGTGCTCGTTTCATAGGTAAGCCTGAATATGTTGAAAACTTGATGATTTTCATCGCACGTGAATTGCGTGAAATCATGGCTCGTTTAGGTATTCGCTCCGTAGCTGAGCTCGTTGGTCGTATCGATCTTGTGCGTCAAAAATCTCAAGATGATAACTTCAAATTGTCTCGCGTCGATCTTAAACGTATATTGTTCCGTCCATACATCGATGCCTCTGTAGGCCATATGCACATGGTTGACCAAGATCACGAGTTGGAACGCACCTTGGATATGTCCAAACTCTTGCGTATGTGCCGTCCTGCTATTGAGGATCAAAAACCGATTCGCGCTAAATTGGCTATCACTAACATCAACCGTGTTGTAGGTACCTTGGTTGGTTCTGAGGTGACTCGTCGTTATGGTGAAAGCGGCTTGCCAGACAATACAATTAAGTTGAATTTCGAAGGCTCTGCTGGTCAATCCTTCGGCGCTTTCATCCCTAAAGGCATGACACTAGAACTTGAAGGTGATGCGAATGATTACCTCGGTAAAGGCTTGTCCGGTGGCACCATCACTGTATACCCACCTAAGAAATCCATCTTTGAAGCGGATGAAAATATCCTTATCGGTAACGTTGCATTTTATGGTGCAACCTCTGGTACATCCTACATCAATGGTGTGGCCGGTGAACGTTTCGCCGTACGTAACAGTGGTATCACTGCTGTTGTAGAAGGTGTAGGTGATCATGGCTGTGAATACATGACTGGTGGCGAAGTGCTCGTGCTTGGTAAAATTGGTCGTAACTTTGGAGCAGGTATGTCTGGTGGCTATGCGTATATCCTTGATTGCGATGAACGCTATGTTAACACAGGTCTCGTAGAATTACGTACTGCTAATAATGATGACCTTAAACGCATTAAAGAACTGATAGAACAACATGTATTGCATACTAACTCCGCTAAAGGCCGTCACATCTTAGAAAACTGGAATAACTTTGTAAATAGATTTACAAAAGTTGTGCCTGTAGCCTATGAAGAAATGCAAGCTGCTATTGAACGCTTCAAAGAACAAGGATTGTCCTTGGAAGAAGCACAATTGGCTGCATTTAAAGAGAAATATGCAAAATAATTTTTAATTTGATTGAATATCGTTTGGATAGGATATATGAAAAGCCTCTATAGCTTTGACTATAGAGGCTTTTTCATGTATAATATTTGTATTGCAATATTGGATCATGGCAGTTCTCGGGCCTGTGCAATGGGGGCCTGTGAATCGTGTCAGGACTGAGAGGTAGCAGCACTAAGCGGTAACCTTCATGTGCCACGGGGAACCCGGGGGCTGTCGTGATCGAATATTGCAAGGCGGCCTGTGGGGCCGCTTTTTTTATGTCTAATTGATGGGCTCAAATGACTAGTGTAAATTACTGATAAAACTCTATAAAATGAGTCAGATTTTCTTGAATATGGTATAATAAAGTATTGTAAGTTTCGGAAAAAAGGGGGTGTTCCAATGGCATATATTGCGCTATATCGTAAGTATCGTCCGCAGACATTTACCGATGTAGTTGGTCAGCATCAGGTGTCTGATACGTTGATGCGCGCTATCCGGGAGGATAAGGTAGCTCATGCCTATTTATTTGCCGGTCCTCGGGGGACTGGTAAGACGAGTATGGCGAAGATTTTTGCGCGCGCTATTAACTGTGAGCAGGGCCCAACGGATCACCCTTGCAACGAATGTAGTGCTTGTAAATCAATTTTGAGCGGCCAGTCCATGGACGTTCTTGAAATTGACGCCGCATCAAATCGCGGTATCGATGAGGTTCGTGCTCTTCGTGAAAGCGTCAAATTTATGCCTGTTGAGGGGCGTAAAAAGGTGTTTATCATAGACGAAGCCCACATGCTCACTACAGAGGCGTGGAACGCGCTTTTAAAAACAATCGAAGAACCTCCTGCTCATGTGATGTTTATCTTTGCCACTACAGAAATTGAAAAATTGCCTGTTACTATCGTGTCTCGTTGTCAGCGCTATACTTTTAGACGCATTACTTCTGATGACATCGCACAACGGTTATCTTACGTAGCAGAAAAAGAAGGCTTTGGTCTTGATTCTGCGGCGGCTCAGCTTATCGCTGTTCATGCAGATGGTGGTTTGCGTGATGCCTTGAGTATTCTAGACCAATGTGCAGGTATGGCAACGGGCTCTATTACACCGCAAGTGGTAGAAGAGTTAATCGGTCTCGTAAGTAAGGAATGGATTATTCACTTCCTAGATGCTTTGCGCAACGGCGATGGCCCTAAAGTATTATCCTACGTTCACGATGCATTGGCGGAAGGTCGCGATGCGACGCAGATTATGGAAGCTCTTATTCAACATGTGCGCGCCTTGCTCGTTGGTAAGGTGGCTCCAGATGCAGATGAGCTCAAGGTATACGATGCCTTTAAGAATGAGTTTCTAGCTCAGGCCAATAGCGTTGATTTCAATGAACTTAACCAATATGTGCGCAGTGCTCAATCCATCATGAATGATGCGAAACAAGTGGACAATCCACGAACCATCATTGAAATGGGTCTACTTGTGCTTTGCGCTAAATTAGGCTCTGTTGATGAAAGCTTAGAAGACCGTGTATATGCTCTAGAAAGTGCTGAGCGATCTGAACGAAATGATTTATTGAACCGCATGGCTCAATTGGAACAACGAGGCCCAGCGGCTCCTACACCAGCTTATAGTGCTAATGCATTTGGTCCACCTAGCGGCTATGCGAACAGCTTTGTTCCTGTAGATAATGCTGCTGTACAGAATACTTCCATGAGTAGTATTCAAAATACTGCTGTTGGCACTGTGCCACCTCCAAGCAGCGTAGGCATGACACCACCACCGATGGGAGCACCAGGTAGTACACCTCCTCCGATGAATGGAGTGGGTATAGCTCCGCCACCAATGGGTGGCGTTGGCATGGCGCCACCGCCAAACAGTGGGGATACGGCTTCCCGAAAACCTACAAGAAACCAAGCTAAAGGTCGCGGTAAAAAAGGCATTAGTACACAGGCCATCATTAGTGAACAAATCTTATCTGCTCAAGAGTATCGTAATGTACAATCCAATGTCATTAAATACTTGAAGGATAGTAATCGCAATATGACCTCTACCGTTATCGGTCAAGGTCAGCTAGTGTATGTAGACCAAAGCAAGGCGGTCATGGCCTTTAAAAATACATTACATCTCAATGTAATGACCAATGAAGTGAACTTGGCGGAAGCGGTTGATGCTTTCACCTATACACTGGGCTATGCAGTACACGTAGAAATCGTGGATGCCCTCACGCAAGTTTATAAAGACTATAAAAAGGCTGCTGGTAGCACCACACAACGCCAAGTAAAAGCACCCCAACGACCACAAGAACCGATGGTTGACGTAAAGACGACCTCTGGTGGGCAACCGACACAAATGGATTTAACCAATGATCCTCAAGAGAGTAAGCCTGATTCTGCAGCCGTGGACGCGGCTAAGGCTGCGGCTATGGCATTCTTAGCCAAGAAAACCGGCGGTGCTGTTGCAAATACAGCAGTTAATGATAGTGCGAATACAAGTACAATAGATACATCAGAAACTGCAGTAGGAGCTGATGTAGAAACAGAGCCAGCATTCGGTGGTGATGTGCCGATTACAACTTTTGATGGCAGTCCATCTAATCAGGTCCCCGATGGTGAGATTCCTATTGAGTCTCTAGCGGGTTCTATTGAAGGGGATGATATTCCAGTTCATTCCTTTGATGATGTGCCTGTAGATGATATGGAGGGTTCTTATGTATCATCCTTAGATGATATGCCGCCACATCCATTAGATAGTGTGACTGTTATCAGCGAGGATGGCGAAGTGTTAGAGCGCCCTATGGATAGCGGCGCGCATATCGAGGTTGAAGCTGTCCCAAAGTCTGATGGGGGTGAACCTCGTGAGGTAACCCCGCATCAAAGTGATGACAAAGCTATGCTTTCATCAGCACCTATTAAAGTAGAGGCTATCGATAGTGTTACGGTGGCTCGAGAATACGCCTGGGATCCAGAGCATATGACAGAAGAGGAACGAAGCAATCCTCTCTTGGCGGAAACATTAGAAAAATTATCTGAAGACCATGACATCATAGTCGAGGTTATCGAAGAATAGATAAAAAAGTAATTGTTAGATAATAACCTTTGGCCTTGGGGCTATTAGGTGACACATATGTTATAAATCTATGTCATATATTGTTAATGATGTGGACTTAGAATGTTAGTATAGGACGATGTCTTAAAAGGAGGAAATACAATGTTTGGTAAAGGTATGGGCAACATGACTGGCATGATGAAAAAAGTTCAAAAAATGCAAGCAGATATGAAGAAAATGCAAGAAGAGTTAAAAACTCGTACTGTAGAAGCTTCCGTAGGTGGCGGTGCTGTAACCGTTGTTATGAACGGTGAAAAAATCATTGAATCTTTGAAATTGAACCCTACAGCTGTTGATCCTGAAGATGTAGAAATGTTAGAAGATCTAGTAATGGCTGCGGTAAACGAAGCTAGTAAAAAAGTAGACGACCTCTTGGCTCAAGAAATGGGCAAGGTAACTGGTGGTCTAAACTTGCCAACAGGTTTATTCTAAATGACAAACGCTTTAGAACGGCTCGTAGAGCAGCTGCGCCGCTTGCCTGGTATCGGCTCCAAGTCAGCTAGACGCTTGGCGTACCATTTGGTAGAAATGCCGAAGGAAGAGGTAGACCGCCTTGTAGAAACTATCGTAGAAGCGAAAGGGGCTACGCGTCACTGTTCTATTTGCTTTAACTTATCAGCTCAAGATCCTTGCGAATTCTGTAGCAATCCAAATCGCGATCAAACGACAATCATGGTTGTTGAAACATCTCGCGATGTCATTGCTATCGAGCGTAGTGGTGATTACAAGGGCTTGTATCATGTATTGGAAGGTGCCTTGTCCCCTATGGAGGGCATCGGTGCTGACGATATTCGCGTAAAAGAGTTGATTGCACGCCTTCGTGATGGCGTTGTACAAGAGGTTATCCTCGCGACAGACCCAGATGTCGAAGGGGAAGCAACAGCTCTGTATTTGGCGCGCTTATTAAGTCCAAGTGGCATCAAGGTAACGCGCATTGCCCGCGGTGTTCCTGTGGGCGGCGATATCGAATATGCCGATGAATTAACGCTAGGCGGTGCCGTAGTGAACCGTCAAGAAATGAAAGGATAATAGTATGGGAGCTTTATTAGCATCACCGATTATATCGGCGGTTATTTCCATTGCTGTAGCCTACATTGCTTTCAAAGTAGCATTTTTCACCATTAAACGGGTGGCTATGAATGTTGTGATTGGTGGGTTAACCTACTGGGTATGCGTTCATATACTTAATATTCCAATGGATATTGGGGTGGGTATTTGGGCATTAACAGCAATTTTAGGCCCTATTCCTATGGTCTTAGCTGCTATATATTACGGCATTAAATAACAGGAGGTTTTTATGCTTATCAATCGTGAACAACAACGCGTTATTGATGAAGTGGAACAGAATATCCTCTTGTTAGCGTCCGCTGGGACGGGAAAAACGAATACACTTGCTTATCGGGTGGCTCATCTCATCGAGGGTGGCTATGCGAAAGCGGAGAATATCTTGTGCATGACCTTTACGAACAAGGCCGCAAACGAGATGAAAGGCCGCATTCAATCGCTCGTGGGCAGTCCTGCAAAGGCTGTGGAGGTTAGTACATTCCACAGCTTTTGCTTTTTCATTCTCCAACAAGAGGGAAAGCGCAATGAAACCTTGTACACGGACGTGACCATTTTTGACGAAGAAGACTGCAAGGAACTCTCTGAACCGTACCGTCCTGGTAAATTGCGAGAAATGTCCTTTGCTAATGTTATCTCCATGGTGAAAGAATATCGTTCCTTATATGGCTTTTATTCTGATGATCTTGTAGGGGATTACAAGCGGACAATCGAACGCTTACAGAAGGAACAGCGCGAAGCCATTGAGCAGCTCTTCTCTAGCTTTGGTAATGTCCTCTACAGTGAACTCCATGATTTCTTGAACCATGGTCACGAATGGATTGCTGCGTATGATGAAAGCTTAGCTTCCGTGCACGGCCTAGATTTTACAGACCTCATCTGCGGTGTTCATCGCCTATTTCAAGACCCTGTAGTTCGTGAACGCTGGCGCAACCGTTACAGCTATATCTCTGTAGATGAAATGCAAGATACAGGCGTACTAGAGTACAAGGTTCTAGAAATGCTGTGGGAAGGTAATCACGTGCTACTATGTGGAGACTATTTCCAAACCATATACGAATGGCGTGGCTCCGATCCGTTCCGCTTGCTTAAGCAATTTGATGCGGATTTCAAGCCCTTGAAAATCATCTTTTATGAAAATTATCGCTCTAACTGGACGCTTTTTACGATGGCTTTCAAAACCTTGCAAAATATGTTCCCCGATCTAGTTGGGTCTATCTACACTGAATTGCCTCGTGCCAATAGTGAAAGCAAGGGTAAGCCAGTTCTCATTAAAGGCTGTAAAAATAGTTATCTTGAGGGTCGATATATCTACGAATCCATCTGCGCTTTACCAAAAGATGCTAATATCGGCGTTCTTGTGAGGGATAATAAAAAGGCACAGCAGTTAAGTGATTCTTTTGAACGTCTTAACGGCGAACGACCTGAAGAGGAACGCCGTCACTTCATGATTATCGACGAGTTCAAATTCTTTAGACGTCAAGAAATTAAAGACGTTATGGCCTACTTCAAGTTGTTGATGAATCCTAATGATTCTGTCAGTGCGAAGCGCATTATCAAGCGCTATGTTGCAGGTATTGGTGACGCTCGTATCGCTGCAATTGAAAGCCCTGAGACGCGCCAAGTAGGTTTAAAATTGACGGACTTCATGGATATGCCTATTTTTGAAGCGGAGCCTTATGCAAAGCTTGTTAGTGGATTAGAACAGCACGAAGTAGTTGTTTATGACGTGGAGAGCACCGGTACAGATACGGCTCAAGACCATATCATTCAAATTGCGGCTATCCGCATCGATGAACATGGACAGGTCTTAGAGCCTTTTGAACGCTTTATCAATCCTGGTGTACCTGTTGGTCAATCCGAAGAGGTACACGGCTTCTCCGATGCGTATTTACAAGAGCACGGCGAAGAGCCAGCTATAGTGTTACAAGCCTTTAAGGAATTCTCTAAGAATGCTATTATTGTAGGTCACAATGTAAACTATGATGTGACCATCTTTACGAATGAATTGGCGCGTCATAACTTAGGCAATCCTGAGTTCAAGGCTATTTATGATACCCTCGATATCTACCGTCGTTTCTATCCTAATTTGCCAAATCATAAATTGGGTTTCCTAGCATCTAAGTTTCCTATACACCATGAGCCAACACATAATGCAATGGATGATATCTTGGCCACTGCACAGCTTTTAATTTATGCGGTGAAAGAAAAAATCGTACCGACCACAACGGGTCGCATGGTAGCTATAAATAAATATAAGGCAGCTTTCACGGATATCGCCTCTCAAATGGCGACCTTGCGTAGAAAAGCCTATACGGAGATGCCAACGAAATTATTGGCGTATATCATGAACCAAATGGGGGTTCTAGAATACTATAAATCTCATGGAGAAGCGGCAAAGGTAGAGCATATACGCGATTTATATCGCATCATGGAAAAACTAGATACGGCTTATGAAGGGCCACCAGGACTAGCGCGGTTAAATCAAATCTTACAGATGGCGGCCCTTACGGCGGGCGAACCTGCACAGCAAGTACGAAATGAAGATCGTATTCCTATCATTACCATTCACCAAGCGAAGGGCAGCGAGTTTGACCATGTATTCTTGGCCGGGCTAAATGAAGGAACTTTCCCGAGTCCCTTTGCCATTGCAGAAGGTCGTGAAGACGAGGAAAAGCGTTTATTCTATGTGGGCATTACTCGGCCTAAACAAGAATTGACCATTACCTTTGAACAGACGAATATACGAGGTAGAGCGGTTCAACCAAGTTCGCTACTCAACTATATGCCACGAGATCCTGAACTCGTAGAAAGGAGATACTAATGGCGCGAAAAACACATCGCCCCGATGATATTCTGTGGACCGTGACAGCTGTAGATATAGAAACTGTACTTAGCAAGAAAAATGCAAGACAAAAGCTAATAGGTAATGGTCAAGATATATCAAGTAAAAATCGAGATATATCGAGTAGCAATCAAGACATATCAAGTCGCGATTCTGAGCATATTGGAGAAGTACGCGATATTTCACTTGGTGAAGTGTTAGATACTAGATATCCTCGAAAATCTTTAGTTAAACTTTTTGAAGAGAAATTAATCCACATTAATGGTCATAAGGCTACGCCAAAAGATGCAATCTCTGAAGGCGACGAGATTTGGATTGCTATGGCGAAGGAAAAAATAGATCATGACCCTATCGAAATGGACTTACGCATTCTGTATGAAGATGATGATCTCCTTATTGTGGATAAACCAAGTGGTGTGACTGTAAACTCTAAAGATCAAGTTTCTCTTGCCAATGGTGTGGCGCACTATTTTAAAGAACATGGTATCAAGCGAAAGGTACGTTTCTTGAACCGTCTCGACAGAGATACGACGGGCTGCATTGTGATTGCAAAAAGTGGTTTAGCACAAAGTATTTATCAACAGCAAATGGATGATAATACCTTTGAAAAGTGGTATATGGCGACTGTGGAAGGCATTGTAGAAGCCGATGAAGATTCTTTGGTATTTCCTATGGAACGCAGTGCTGATGGGATTCATTACGAAGTGAATCCTAAGGGAAAAGAGACTCGTACAGATTTTTCCGTCCTATGTAGACATTCTTCGCAGGCTGTGGATAACTCTGTGAATAAGTCTAAAAATTCTGTGGATATAGCAGCAAAAAATGTGGATATAAACTTAGGAGATGTTGATAAAAGTAATCAAAATGTGGACAAAACTGTGTATAAGTCCAATAAATGTGGATATTCTGAGGTTTTAGTTCGTTTGTACACAGGGAAAACACATCAAATTCGAGTAGCTTTCAGCCATATAGGGCACCCTCTTGTAGGAGATACCTTATACGGTGCACAACCTACGGAACAGCCATTTCAATTACGCGCTCAAAAGGTGGTATTTACACACATGCGCACAGGAGAGCGTATTACGGTTATGGCATAATCTGATCTGATTAACTTGTTACGTAATACAAAATACTAGTTTGTTAATAATAGGTTTGTACTATACATTGTGAAGTCACAATACATCAAATACTCTAATTGAGAAATGAGAATTATTGATAACTCAGTAAAATCAATAAGTTTAAAAATATTTTTCAAGAAAAATAATGACAAATGATAATCGATAAGCTATAATAGGAATATAAGTAAATCGATATAGTTCAATTTAAAAACTATAAATCAGAATGTAAGAGGTGTAGTATGATTTTACAAGATAATAGTGCAGCACGTAATCGGGGGATTACGCTTGCCAGTATAAAAGGCATTATAGGTAATGTCGTTCTCGTTATTTTTAAAATGATTGTGGGCCTTGCGTCTAATTCCATCGCCATTATCCTTGATGCGGTAAATAACTTAACAGACGTATTGTCCTCTGTATTAACTATTGTGGGTACAAAATTAGCCGCCAAAGGGGCTGATAAGGAGCATCCATTTGGCCACGGTCGTATAGAATATATGACTACCATGGCTATAGCTTTCATCATTCTCGGTGCTGGCATTGGATCCCTTAAGGAATCTGTGGAAAAAATTATTCACCCTGAGGTATCTACCTTTGATATTCCAGGCCTTGTTATCATCGCTGTTGCCATCGTGGTGAAAATCGTGATGGGCCGTTATATCAAGGCACAAGGTGAAAAATATAAATCCGATGCGCTCGTAGCATCTGGTATAGATGCCCTTTTTGATGCGGTAATTACCTTTGCCACATTGGTATCTGCAGGCTTAGTATTTTTCTTTAACTTTGATATTCAAGGTTATGTGGGCGCTGTTATTTCTGTTTTAATTTTAAAAGCGGCGTATGATATTTTACGTGAAATGTACAACCATTTGCTTGGTATTCGAGCAGATGATAATTTAATCCGTAATATTAAAGAAACTATCGCACAGCATCCGAATGTGGGTGGTGTATATGACTTGGTATTAAATAGCTATGGTCCGGGAGAAACAATTGGTTCCGTTCATATTTCTGTACCAGATTCTATGACAATGGCAGAAGTTCATCCATTAACAAAGGGCATTGCGGTTCATCTTTATAAAAAGTTTGGCATCAATATGACTGTTGGTGTATATGCTGAAAACAAACCAAGTGTAGAAGTACTTGAAATTAGAAAAGCTCTTGATCAAGTTATTAGTTTATATACACATGTAGTACAAGTACATGCCTTCTACGTACAAGAAGAAAAGAAGGTTATCTACTACGATATTATCTTTGACTTTGACGAAGAAGATCCACATAGTACATTAGAAAAAATCAAGGCAGAAATGCAAAAACGTTACCCTGACTATACACAATTCGCTATTGTGGATACGGATTTTAGTAACTAATTTTATAAAATGTAATTTGTGTTGATAAATTCTCTAAGGAGAGATGGAATGAAAAAAATTGCTCTTACCTCATTAGCTGTAATGGCGGTTGTTGGTGTGTTTGCGATTCAGCCTGTAGATGCAAAAAAGGTAGAACAAGATCCAGTAATGACACCTATTGAAATGCCTATGAATGATGAAATTCAACAGGTTAATGGTGTATCTAAATCTACTAATCAAGAAACACGACGTTTGTCTAATAATTTAGCACAAGCTACAAAAGTGATGATTAAGAAGAATTGGAAGATTATTTATATTAAAGCCGTTCCTGCGGGAGATAAGGATGCTGTGCGCTTCTATTACAAAGATAATAGAGGGCAAGTATATAATGGCCAAGTCATTAGAAATACAGGTCTATCCAAGGGTAAATATATGGCCGGTTCTTTACATCAAACAGAGGCCTTGCAAGAATTAGTTAATCACTTGCAACAGAATGATCAAGAAGTACCATCCTCTATTGATATCATAATCACTCAAGAAGGCTATCGCATTAAGACTATCTTTAATTACAATGAAGATACAAGTAACTTACCAGCATATCTACAACAATATGAACAACAAAACTTCCCGTCAATGAAGTAAAAGAAAAGCTCGTGCATAGCACGAGCTTTTTTGTTAGATTACGTAATCATCGGAATCGTCTTTTTTAGGTTTTTTGTAAAGTTCTTTTACGCCTGCCATTTCGATGAGTTCTTCCCCAAGGGCATCTTCATCGTCCGTGTTAAGCATGGAGTAGAAGGCCCAAAGAATAATAAACCAAATTGGTGTGAACAAGAGGGCAATTCGCGTATCTTCGTTTAAGGCTAGAATGGCTAAAACGAAAACGAAGAACGCGAGGATAACGTAATTCATTACTGGGTATAGAGGCATTTTAAATTTAGACTGTGCCACTACATCAGGATTTTTTTTGCGATATTTGAGATGGCAAATAACCATCATGGCCCAAATAAAGATAAAGCAGAACGTAGAGATTGATGTAATCATAACGAATACTGCTTCAGGCATTACGTAGTTGAGTACAACCGTAATCAATAATACGGCTGCCGAGAAAATCGTTGCTTGGTATGGCACACTGCTGTGAGTCAAGCGGCGCATCGAACTCGGGGCGTGACCGCGTTTTGCCAAGGCGTAAATCATACGACCAGTACTGAAGATACCGGAGTTTGTAGCAGATGCTGCAGAGGTAAGAACAACGAAGTTTACGATACCTGCAGCGGCTGTAATACCAACGGCGGTAAATACAGCCACAAATGGACTTGCAGCAGGGTTAACGGCAGTCCAAGGGTAAATACTCATGATGATGGCTAAAGAGCCTACATAGAATAAAATAATACGCAATGGAATATTGTTTATGGCCATTGGAATAACCTTTTCAGGATCTTCTGTTTCGCCAGCCGTTAAACCTACGAGTTCTATGCCTGTGAAAGCAAATACAACCATTTGGAATGATAGGATAAAGCCCATCGTTCCATTCGGAAACCATCCTCCGTAATTCCACATATTACTAAAGGCGGCGACGCCAGCATCTGTAGTAAAACCTGTAACAATCATGATGATACCGATGATGATAAGAGAGATAATAGCGATTACCTTAATCAAGGCAAACCAGAATTCCATTTCGCCGAAATGTTTTACAGCTGTCAAGTTCATTAACAACAAGACGATTAAAACGAGTAAGGCGGGTATCCATTGGGGTAGCCACGGTATCCAGTACTGCATGTAGAGGCCTACGGCCGTTAAGTCTGCCATGGCTAGTGAAAGCCAGCAAAACCAGTATGTCCATCCCGTGATAAATGCTGCTCGATCCCCTAAGTAATCTTCTACAAAGTCGATAAAAGAGTGGTGATTTAGGTTAGATAACAATAACTCGCCTAGTGCTCTCATAATAAAGAAGCACATAACGCCTGTTATTAGATAGGCGAATATGATGGATGGACCCGCCAAGTGAATGGCGCGACCAGAGCCTAAGAATAGGCCTGTACCAATAGCACCGCCGATGGCGAGCAGCTGTACATGCCGGTTCTTAAGACCCCGTTTTAACTGATGCGTATCAGACATAATAAAGACCTCTTTTCTACAAACTATCTATAAATATAAAGGCTATGGATTAGATCGGAAGAGC
>CAJZEE010000008.1 GCA_915066865.1 uncultured Veillonella sp. | reverse complement strand
AATGAGAAAAAGCCGTGAAAACTAAAGAAGCTCGTATCGGCGGTCTTTACGAAGCTGATGAAAACTACAAATGGGTTGCGTCCTATGAAAATGAAGAAATCCAAACATTGTACAAAGATTTCTTAGGCGAACCATTGGGCCATAAGGCACACGAACTTTTACACACACACTACACAGACCGCAGCGCGGTTCTTGGTACTCGTAAAGACGTGACACCTGAAACATGTCCAACATCCCCTAAATTCAAAGGTTAATGATAGCCGATTGCTTAAATATTGTGCAAGTTGGTATTGACGATGTGCCAGTAAAGAAAGAAAAATTTAAAGGTTAATAATAGTCGATTACTCAAACAGTAGGCTGTTATAAAGTAATCAAATGTTTATAAAAAACATATAGTAGCGTTTGCTATTTAGGGTACAACAATATAAAATAGAAAATCCTACGGGTCATGAGTGACTTGATACTCACGTAGCCTTTTGTTACAGTGCGGTCACTTTTTAAACGATTCGTAGGATTTTTTTATATAATTATTCAAAATTCACATATTTTTACTGTATAACTTTATTATAATAATTCAGTATAAAAAAAATTATTTTATTATGAGGAAAAGATGAATCATTTAGTGTATAATATAAAAATATACTGTACGGATCAAGAGGGGACTTATGGGTGTTGCATTGGGAGAGCAACATAGAAAGCCCATAATATTCATAATATTGCGTAAGCATTAAGGAGCTTTTAGGAGAGATGAACCAGTTTTTTCGGCGGGTCCTGAGTGGCCTTGCCTTACTAGTTGCTGTCGTTGGTACAACTGGATGCCAACATGAGAGTCAGGCAGAACAAGAAACGGTACGAACTGTATCGTACCGTGCCGTCCTGGAGTCCGACAAACCCGTGTCTGAAAAGGTGGACACTTGGATTGCGGCCATGTCTCAAGAGGATAAGGTGGGGCAGCTGATGATGATCAGCCTTCATGGTAGTACGATAGGACAATCCCAAAAGGATGTGATCCGAAAATACCGTGTCAGTGGCGTGATGCTAACGAATGAAAATCTTATTAATAAGAACCAAGTGAAAACTTTCACCAGCGATATTATGCAAACGGCGATAACCTCTAGCATGGTGACACCTTATATTGCGGTGCATCGTGATCGCATATTGCATGGGAATGAAAGTTTCTTGCGGTTGCCGAAGCCCAATCGGTGGGGGCAATTGCCTATGGATCGTATCATTAACTTGGCCACGCGATCTGCCATTGAAATGCGGGATATGGGCTTTAACTTGGTTATTGGGCCTAATGCTAACCTTGGCGTACCAAATATGTCCTATACATCCGACCCCACGTGGGCGGGTCACATAAACCTTGCCATGGTGGAGCGTTACCAAATTAATCATATGTGGTCCGCTTATAACTACTTTCCGGCGGTGACCTTAGGGGATGCATCTTTTGGATCAGCTAATGAGGCGAAAGCGTATCTCAGCAATAATGATGTAGCCGTCTTTAAACGTCTCATTGCGCAGACGACGGCGAATAGCTATATGCTTGTGATGAGTCACATCCAGATTCCCGCTATCGATAACAAACACTTGGCGAGTTCCTCTAAGCCGATTATAGACGGTTGGCTTCGCAAGGAGCTCGGTTATAAAGGTATCGTTATGACGGACCGTATCGATGTGGGTGCGTTGCAATCCAATCAAAAGATAGGCGATTACGCTGTGGCTTCCATTTTGGCGGGCAGTGATCTTATTCTTGTTGATGCGGATACGATTCATATCGATGAAGTCCATCGTGCGCTGGCGCAAGCGGTGGCGGATGGAACGATTACGACCGAGCGTCTCAATGAATCGGTTAAGCGCATCTTATTGATGAAAATGCAAACGCAAATGGATTCATAAGATATTTAGGAATATTAGATTTTGTAATCAGAAATTTACGAATTAGATATTTACAAGTTAGAAATTTACAAGTTAGAAATTTACCATTAATAAACTTAGTATAAGAAAATTCAGTAACAATTTAATATACTTAACATGCAAATGACGTGCTATACCTTTTAGGTAGCACGTCATTTTTAAACTATATAGATTAAAATTTATAGTTTAATATGTATAGCTTATAATGTATAACTTATATAACCATGCCTTATAGGATATGTTGCTATCAAAGGTATATGAAAATAAAGTAATCATAAGGCCTTTTATGATGGTAAGGCAACACGTATCGCATAAAAGCTCTGATTTGATGCGTAAAAAAATTAACATAATAAAAAGCTATGTTAACTATATGAAAAAAAGTTTAATAATGATTTAAAATTATGATATAATAATTTCCGTAAATAGTTGGAGGTGAGTATATGAATTTTGTGGGACGTGCTGAAATTATAGAGCGTATCCAGTCCCGAATTGCAATGGGCCAAATGAGTTTATGTGTTGTATATGGTCCTCATCGCAGTGGTAAATCCTATGTGGCTTCGCAACTTGTACGCCGTCATAAGGCGATATATTTGGCGGGGCGTATGGCTAATGAATCCGTCCATGTGGCTGATATAAATAGAGCTCTTGAGGCACGTTTTGTTCCTGCTAATGCTCAAGATACATTCGAGCCTGTAGAGAGTTTGCAGCAGGCTTTTGTGAGACTTTTTGAAAGCAGTGTGAAAACACCTCAAACTGTGGTGATTGACGATTATCCATCTTTGGTGGAAGCAGTTCCTCAGTTTCCTATTCACTTGCGCGATTTATTAGATACCTATAAAGATACGAGCCGTTTGAACATCATATTGATGGCGAATGGTCTGGAACAGCTTGATGGCCGCATCATTGGAGATCGTAGCCTCATTGCTCCTTTCGTGTCCGAATATCTTGAGGTGAAACCATTTTCCTTAGTTGATATGAAATCTTTGGGCCTTCACTATGCAAAGGATGATTTGCGCACCGTCTTTGCCGTAACCGGTGGGTTACCTGCCTATGTGCAATACTTTGATAATGGTGAAAGCATCGATACGAATATTATTAACTTGTTCTTCTCAGTAACGGGAGCTCTCTTTGAAGAAACACAATATATCTTGCATCGAGATATGAAAAATATAACTGGCGCCAATGCCATTTTAACGGGCCTTGCTAGCTTGGAAAGACCGTACTACGTAGAGCTTTTACAAGAAAGCCAAATTAAAAGTGGCACCTTTACATCTCGTTTGAACGATCTCATGTCCATGGGGCTCGTGGGCCGTATTCAGGCAAGTAACCGTGGGAACGCAAAGTACGCGGATTACCATTTTACGAACAGTATGTTCCATTTCTGGTACCGCTATGTATATAAATATTGGGGCGATATCGTGCGCGGTTATGGCGCCGATGTATATTATAATCATGTAAAACCGCAGCTAAAGGACTTTGTCCAAGCCGCGTGTATTGCGATTTAATCAGACAATCTCAGATTGAATACTACTACCTAAAGATTGAATACTATTACCCAATGATAGTATATATTTCCTCTTATAATGACACCACATTGCGTATGTGGTGTCATTTTTAGTAATTATCTATTTTCAGCAATTACCCTTTGAATCGCATGCTTATGGTGTACTATGGATGGAAACTAAGGCTCAAATATAACAGAATATAGGGAAATTCTAAGGAATTGCCGATTTGTCAAAACACTCTTTCCGCGGTATTGTGTACTTAAGCGCTATGCCATGGCAGGAAAGGGGATTTATGTTATACACAAACGAAGAACCTTTAGTACAAAAAACAAGTATTAAAACTGCAAACTTACAACATGACAACTATCAGTCAGAAACGTTAGAAACACAGGCATTACCATCTCATTCTTTACTATCGAAAGCTAATGAGTCTAGGGAAAGTATTCCAGAGGAATTGAAATTACAGACCCTCGTCTGTGGTCATCAAGTTTTATCGTCCTTGTCGGACAAGAGCCTCGTGTCTATCTGTCAAAAGCCGAATATGCGGATTCAGACGGTGGGATATCAACCGTGGTCCGTTGATGAGCTTCGTCATGATGCGGCACAAATCGAGCTCTGTCGCAGGTATCGACCGCTCATCTTGCACTATACGAATCGCATGGGAAACCGTGAATTCCGCGAGGACGTAGAGAGCTATCTTTGGGCGATCCTCATAGAATCGATTTATAGCTTCGATTTAGATGGGTCCGTACCGTTCCCAGGCTTTGTGAAAGCTGGTATCATGTACGGTTACATGAGGTACTGGAAGCGGGAGCGATTGCGTTATCGCCGTGAAATTCACATCCCAGATCGCACCACCGATGATGGAGAAGTCGCCTTTGGTATGGATATCTTCGCATCTGGCGAGAATGTGGCGGATATGGTGATGAGTGCCGACGAAGAGCATAGACTGCGAGCTCGTCTAGTGTGGGCTTTAGGCAGACTGTCTCCTGATCAACGGGACCTACTGCGCCGTGTCTATGGTGAGTGTCAAAGCTTGGTATCGGTTAGTGAAGAACTGAACTGCAGCCGCCAAGCCATCCAACGGCGCCACGAACGAGCCATTCGAAAGCTGCGGAGATATTTGAGTACGGACTTTGAAGACTTGCATATACATTAGTTATTATAATTTAATTTCTTATTTATATCCTATATATTGCATATTTCTTTTAATCTCGATTAACAAATATACATAAAATATGCAATTCTCAATCTAAATGAGAAAATAATGACACATCAAGGTATAGTTAACTTTTACAAGATCATAAAGTCTTTAATTATACGTAAATTTCTATAGTTTTGTATATATATTTACAAATTATACAGGCTGATATACAATTAAATCAGCAGCAGATTAAAGCATGCTAATCTGCTTTTACAGAACACGTGTTCATTGTATTGTTGAAAGGAATGTTCCTGATCAGATTGGAGAGGATTCCATGGCAATAGATGATAAACCAACAGATTTGATGGCCGCTCGGCTATCTAAGGGAGAAGATTTGGATTTGATCTACACGAATCCAAAGAATCACATTGTTTGTTTTATTCCTACCTATCAACCTAGTGGTGGGGACAGTACGAAGTGTTATTTTGTGGATGGACGCGAAGAAATGGTCCATCTGCCGATGCGAACGATTACGCGAGAGCTGGCGATGCAGGAAGGGTTGAGACCCAACTACATCATGACCAGCGATGGTCGACGTAGCAGCTATACCGCGCCTAAGACCTATGGTCCGCATCTAACCTTTGCGCATATTAAATGTCGCCGCCCTATCGGCAAGGACGTGGTGTACGGCCTCTTTAACGTGGCTATACCCTATGAATATATCGTTACGGAAGGTCCGGAACCGGATACGAGCTATATTCATGTGGCGGACTTTGCACCGATCTTGGTGTACCAATCCCCGCGTCATGTCAAACACAAACTGAATGAAGCGATGCTAGAACACTGCAACTATGTGCGAAAAATGCTAGCCCGCATCAAACTCAGCCAAAACCCTCAAGTCGTGGCCGAACTATTTATCGCCTGGAGAGACCTAACGAGATAATTCGTTGGATGGTGAAAGTAGGATAAAGCGAGGGGAGAGAAAGGGAGGAGGAGATAGGGAGAAAATATAATACGGAAGAAATAAGGTAATTAGAGATACATAATACACCTCAAATAGTTAAATATATTCTTAGCAGAACCACCCCTGATAGGGGTGGTTCTATTTTGTTATTATCAATCTAAAAATTAATAGTTATCATGTCATCTTATAGATATTCATTGATTATCTGTATATATTTAATAATTATTAAAGGTATTTATAATGAATTAATTGAATTTTGACATCAAAAATCAGATAATATAATTGATAATGAAAAAAGTGTGAAGTTGTTTGTAGTCAGGGGTTTTAGTGTGGGCTTTTTTAGATTTAGACGATCCATAAAGATTGCACCAGGAATTAAAATTAACCTTAATAAGAAAAGTACTAGCCTCACTATTGGTCGTAGAGGAATCCATACGACAATAAATGGATCAGGAGTTCGGAATACTATAGGATTTCCAGGTAGTGGTCTTTCCTATACCTCATATCAAAAGTTTGATAATAATTCAGTTAATACAGGAGTTCCTTATACACGTGTCTGTCCTAATTGTGGGCATAATATGCGAAAGGCTTGGGTAAACTGCCCTAAGTGTAGTTTTAATTTATTATCTTTGTATGTTGAACAGGAAACAAATCAGCCTGCTGAACCTAGTTGGGATGATGTGAAAAAGGATTATTCTAATCTGAAAAATGAAATTAATACTAATAAAATAGAGACAGGCTGTGGCTGTCTGATGATGATATTTATAGTTCTAATTATTTATTGGCTTCTAAGTTGATTTGATATTCATAGTTATAAAAAGTGAGGGTTATTATGAAAAAGTCAAAAAAAGCATGGTTAACATTTGTTACAGTGAGTTCTTGGGTATTAGCACAATTGGGCTTACCTACTGCTGCACAAGCATGGGAACCTTATTCTGATGATTTGCAAACTCTAGATCATACTGGTGCAGTTAATCTCAATAAGTTTAAGGGGACTACATTTAAGTCGAAAGATAGCTTATATCAAAAACAAATATTTAATAGTATTGATGGTATTTTTTCTAATGATCTAGTAGAGATGGCACATTATAGTCATAGATCTCATTCTTCCCATAGATCTCATTATTCTCATTACTCTAGTTCTTATGGGCGTGGAGGCGGATATTCTGGCGGATATTCAAGTAGTTCCTCAAGCTCCTCAGATGAAGGCTATGTTGCACCTGCACAACCTACAGATGTTCTTCCGATTGCAGATATACAAAAACAACTTAATGATTTAGGCTATTCTGTTGGAACTGTAGACGGACAAAAGGGCCCTAATACTGTTCAAGCTATTAAGAATTTCCAAATAGAATATGGGTTACCTGTATCTGGTATTGTGGATTGGCAAACAGAGGCATATTTAAATAGTACTAATATTAATATTGTTCGGGCTGGACTACAACGACATGGGTATAAGTTCTCATCTAGTAGTGGTCGTACACAAGAAGTTGTTGCAGCTATATATGATTTCCAAGCTAGACATGGATTACCACAAAATGGTCGGATATATTTAAAAATGAAACAAGCCTTAGGTGTTTAGTATGGCAAATTATTTTATTAGAAAAGAAAATGATTTCATTTATTTTGTTGAATTGAAGAAAGAGTTTTATGAGCCTAAAGCTGTTATGTATGCAGCAAATATGTTTACAGATCAGTGCCATATTAAAGTTGATGAAGTAGACTTTGATACTGTTGGTGTTTGGTTTAAGTTAAAATTAGAAGCTGATAAAGACAAGTTAGAAAAGTTATTGGGCGACTTTTGTAATGAAGCATTAAAAAAACAGGTTCAAATTGACTTAGATGATAGATTTGGTAAGCTTAGAGAAATTATTTATCATAAAGCTTTTGATAAAGCAGGAGGGATAGACTAGTGTCAGCACTTCCTGAATTACATTATTTACCATTTGGGTTTACAGAGTTACCAAATGGGATAATGCTCTTAGTTAATCAAGGTGGCGAACATTTATTTATAAATCGTGATGACTTCAATCATATTTTAGATAACGATATTGATAGGAAATCAGACTTTTATTTTGCGTTAAAGGATAAACAGTTTTTAGCAGATGATTATGACCTTGAGATTCAACTTGATGTATTAGCTAACCAATTAAAGAGTAGAAAAGCATATTTAGATGATTTTACATCATTACATATGATTGTTGTAACAGCACGGTGTAATTTTAATTGTCGATACTGTCATGCTAGTAGTGCAAATGAAAAAGAGCACGATTTAGATTTAGACTGGTCTACTGCAAAGCATATTGTGAATAAAATTTTTGAATCTCCATCGCCGATTATAAAAATAGAATTTCAAGGTGGTGAACCACTATTAAACTGGCCTATAATTAAAGATATTGTAGAATATGCAGAAATAGTAAACCGGATTGCTAAGAGGCGATTGGAATTTGTTATTTGTACTAATTTAACACTGGTTACTAAAGATATCTTAGAATATTGTAAAAGTCATAATATTGCAATCTCTACATCTCTTGATGGAAATCAAGAGATACAAAACTATAATCGTAAGCCGCGAGGCCCTATTGATGGGTATAAGGTGTTTGAAGAAAAATTAGCTCTGACTAGATCCATTTTAGGTCAAGATGGTGCATCACCATTGCTTACTGTTAGTAAGACTAATTTAAATAGTTTGCCTCTTGTTGTGGATGAATATATTAAGCATGACTTTCATGGGATTTTTATTCGTGCGCTAAATCCTTATGGTAATGCTGTAGATAATGTAAATACGTTAGGCTATTCAACAGAAGAGTTTCTTAAAGCTTATAAGAATGTTTTGAACTATATTATTCAAAAAAATATAGAAGGATACCATTTTATTGAGTATTATGCAGCATTACTATTAGAACGTATTTTGACACCGTTTAGTACTGGCTTTGTCGATTTACAATCTCCATGCGGTAATATCATCAGTGGTGTTATTTACGATTATAATGGTTATGTTTATGCCTCGGACGAAGGGCGCATGTTAGCACGACGCGGAGATAAACGGTTCTGTTTAGGTCATGTAAAAGATAATACTTGGAATGAGCTCTTCAAAGGTGATATTGCTAAAGAGGTTGTTAAAGCTTCCTGTGTTGAGTGCTTACCTGAATGCGCAACCTGTGCATATCAATTGTATTGTGGTGCAGATCCTGTACGATATTATGCTGAAAATGGAACTCTTGAAGGGCATAGACCAAGTAGTAGTTTCTGCCAGAAAACTAAAGGTGCTTTAGACTATATTTTCTATTTACTAAGTCTAAATGATGATAGAATCAATAAAGTCTTTTGGTCATGGATTAATTATTGAGGTTGATAATGTTAAGTACAAAAATTGAAGGTATTAATATCGAACAACCCTATATAGGTAAAGTGTATATAGAAGATAACTTAATTACTTGTAATAATGGTCAACTTAAATTAACACTTTCACCAAATGACTTCCTTAATTATGAATCAGGAGATATTATCTCTATTATGCCAGATGGGATTGTGTCTATTTTATATCGTACTAGTTGGCAAGATTTAACACTTTTTATTACAAATCAATGTAATAGTGCTTGTATTATGTGTCCTCAAGTCTGTGATAATTCTGGTCATTTTTTAGATATGAATTTGCAAATACTTGAGTTAAGGCCTGAGAATGTAAAGCATATAGGTATTACTGGTGGAGAACCTACAGTCTTCCCCAATGTAGTTGTTAAGTTATTAGACCGAGTTCATGATATTTATCCAGATATTCCTGTCTCTTTTTTAACCAATGGACGTGCATTTAAAAATATGAAATTAGTTGAAAGAATTACGAGTATTGGTCATTCTAAATTGCTTTTTTGTATTCCTTTATACGCAGCAAATTATGAGCAGCATGATTATATAGTTGGTAGTAAGGGTGCATTTGTTGATACTATTAAAGGGATTTTCAACTTATTTAGAATGAGGCAGTTAGTAGAGATTAGAACTGTTTTGTTCAGTAAAACTATAGGTAATATAAAGTTACTAGCTGATTATATATCTAGGAACCTACCATTTGTACGACATGTTGCTATTATGGGAATGGAATACAGTGGATATGCAGCTAAAAATAGTGAGGAATTTTGGGTTGATCCTTTTGATTATAAAGAGATAGTTGATTCTGCGGTATTATCATTACATAGACGAGGTATGATGACATCGATTTATAATATACCTTTGTGTTTACTGACAGAACGTGTGCGATTTTTAGCAAGAGACAGTATCTCCGCTTGGAAAAAAGCATATCCTGTTAGCTGCAATAGTTGTAACGTAAAAGAACAATGCTGTGGTATTTTTGAAACATCTATTAATATAAGTGGACATATTACTCCTTTATGAGAAGTGGTGAGGAGATATATTTAAATATAGAAAGATTTAAATCGCAATATTAATTTAAATAGAAGTTAGATCTACTTCTGTAGTGTATATTAGTGATATAAATATGAGTGTAGTATAGATTTTGACGAAGTGGTAGAGCGCAAAATCTATTTGTTTTAATTGCTATGTTTTTTATAAGTAAGTATATATGGTAATTTAAAAACTGTTTTCTTAGTAGATGGATTTTGATGTTCTTTGTGTAGTATGAATAAATAATGGGAATAAATTATTAAACTATAGATTAGATAAACTTATAGTTAAAACATACTAGGTTTCTATGATTTTGTTACAATAAAATGATTGGTAGCTATAATAATCTGTAGGAATTGTCAATCTGAGGTTGAGAGTAGGTGGGAGAATAACATGAAATGTAGAGTGAAGTTATTTGTTTGTATATGTTTTAGTATTATATGTTTATTTTCTGCACTAACAGTTGAAGCAGCTCAGATGCCATTAGATTTAGTTATTCGCACATCTCAAAAGTTTGCAGGTGATTGGTATGATACTAATGGGAATAAGGTATTAAGTATTTCTAATGGTTATATCAATGGTTGCCGTATTGTGGATGGTACTGATTTCGTAGGGGATTATCCAGGGTTAGGTGTTTTTATTATTCAAGAGAAACAAGGCAGAAGGGCTATTCATTTAGAATGGTTAGGGTTTGATGAGCATAAGACCTTAATCATGAATAAAAAGGATCAACTAACAAGTAAACTTCCAAAAGAGCATTATGAATCTGTTCATGGAGTGTATTTGGGTATGACTCGACAACAGGTCATTGACTTGCTAGGTATACCAAATTCTATTGATAAAATATATGGTCGTGAGATATTAAAATATACGGACTTAGGGTTTCAAATTAGGACCGAGTATAATATGGTTACAGAGATTACACTTACTGGTAAAGGTGCTCGTTTGGATAAGTCTGGATTGGGGATTGATTCTTCTATGGTTGATTATTACAACTTCTATCAATTTAATAAAATGCCATCCGAATTTTCTAAAGATAAATTCCAAGGACCATTTTCCATTGGTCATGGCGAATACATATTCTTTAATGGCAAAGAGGTCTCATTGACTGTTTATAATACGTAATGATATAAGTTATAATATGTGGTAAAAAAAGGCTCTACCTTGATAGTGAACTGCACCCCAAAAATTGGACACAATTTTTGGAGGTGCAGTTTTTTATGTAAAAATACTCAAAACTTTAATCGCTGCTGCAAAAGTATTGAATGATGAATATTCTGTTTCACAACCATAATATATTTCCGGTTTCAACCTACCGAAAAATGTTTTCATCACAGAATTATCATAACAGTTTCCTTTTCTGGACATAGACTGAATAATTCCATGTTCCTTAAGTGCGTTCCTAAAATAGCTATGTTGGTATTGCCATCCCTAATCAGAGTGAAAAATCACTCCTGAAAGATTAGAATATTTTTTGAAAGCTCTATCTAACATACGAGAAATCTGCTCTAAATTAGGTCTTAATGCTAAGTCATAGGAAATAACCTCATTCGTATTCATATCTAAGATAGGTGATAAGTAACACTTTCCCCACGAAAAATTAAATTGAGATACATCAGTAGTCCATTTTTGTAATGGCGCTGTTGTACTAAAATCTCTATTGATAATATTATCGGCTATTTTGCCTACTTGGCCTTTATAAGAGTGATATTTTTCTTTTGGTCGCTTTCCAGCGAGCTCCATAACTTTCATAAGCCTTTGTACTCGTTTATGATTGACTACAAAACCTCGATTAAGAAGCTCTTGATATACGCGACGTACACCATAACGCCCTTTATGTTCTGTAAAAATATTTTGAATTTCCTCTTTGGGTTTTATATTTCTTTCATCCACAAGATTCACTTTAGATAGCTCAAAATAATAGGTGGATTTGGCCATTTCCATAGCTTTTAGAAGAAATTTTAGTTGGTATCCTTGCTTTCGGAGCGTTTAATAATCGCTGCTTTTTCGCCTTGAGACGCGCAGCTTCCTTTTCTTCTCTCAAGGCAATCTCTTTTTTTATGACTTCATTTTCAGCTTTAATATAAGCATTTTCAGCTCGTAAGCGAATGAGTTCCTCATATTCACTCTCATCAAGTTTTCGAGGTGAAATATTTTTTGTTACTTTCATTTTGTAATCCTTTGGTCGTCGTCCTTTAGGTTTATTGATAAGCCCATTGTATCCCAAAGTTTTGTATTTATGAATCCATTGATAAAGTTGTCCAGGATTAATATCAGCTACAATAGCTATCGCTCTTAAAGATTGCCCTAAAAGAACTTGGCATACCAGCTTATATTTCTCCTCTGGAGACCAATACTGATTAGCAACTCGAAATTTATTAATATCCGGACCATGAAATTGCTCTAGTTTAACCCATTCCCTTATTTGATTATGAAATGTACGTGTTGATACACCGGCAGGTGTCTTCGGCCATTTACCTTGGTAGAATAATTCAATAGCTTTCTTTTTAAATTCATAACTATATCTCATGAAAATACCCCCTTTACTGGTTGTCCAGTAAAGGGGGTACATATCATGAGTACTAGAGGGGTTAATTATTTAGTATTAATAGGCTTTAGCGTAGAAGTTAGGCGTGAAATAGCTCATTGAACCATAGAATTTCATGCTATAGGCAATGTAGAATGCCATTTCACCAGTAGGCATGGTAATACCAGTTTCTGCCCAACTACCATTTGGTCTTAAGTAGCTCCAATCGCTGGCATTTAAATTACGTTCAACGTACATATCACGTGTATTCCAGTTATATAGGAAGCGTTTTGTTGTAACTGAATTAATATCAGTATTGCCTCTGTCTGCATTCCTTACAGTTACAATATTGACTGCAATAATATAATGCGGTGGTGCATATTTTTGTACATTTAGTGAGCTACGATCTAGATACCAAGCTGTCCCCATATGACCATCAACTAATATAAAATTAGGATCTCCATTTAAATGCACTGGATAATTGGCATTAGCTGTATTAAACCCACCAAATACAAAACAACAAAATGCTACTACTAATAATAACCACTTTTTCATAGATAGCCTCCCCATATAACAAAATTCATGAAAAATTCATTCATAATTATATTATTATCTATTTTGTTAATAATAGCAATAAAATAGATATAAACATATTTAATGAATTATGAATAGTAAGATTTAGAATCAAATTAAATGAATATGTTAAGACGGCATATATTTTGCATTCATAATAGTATATGCCATTGTATTGATTCGCATGGTGTATAATAAATATAGTTTTTAATGATAGTTTATGAGGCTTTAGGAGAGATGTATGTTAAAGCGATTTTTCATGATGATGGTGCTCATGGTAGCTTTCACCATGCCTAGCCAAGCGATTTCAATACAGGAACTCAAGTCATCACCGCAGTTTAAGGTGATTTATGAGGTGACGCCTGATGTTCCCAATGCTAATGAGAATACTACGTGGTATTTAGACACGAGCTCGATTGAGGTACTAGAGTATGCACCACCGATGTATAAAATCAAGGCTACTGTATACAATGAATATCAATCGCCTAATAAAAAAGTTATTTATAGCGAATCTTGGATTGTGTCTTATGATACACGTCAGTCTCTAGCTAGTCAGGTGTATCGTGCAAAACAAGCGGATGCTTCGTTGACGACGGTTATTGATGCGGCACAGACGAAAACAGGTATGATGGTCACTGAGGACCCATTGGGTAAATTCTCTTTTGACGGCCAGTCTCTGCCAATTCAAGTGAAAGCCTCGAGCCGTGCTATTTTGCGCACAGCACCTAATACGACTCGTTATGAGATAGCAGATACCTTATTCTATGAAGCGTATCGTATGCATTTTGAAGATGTGGTAGTGAAATGAGGCCGATGATGAAAGTACTATATATAGCAATGGTATTGGGGTTATCTTGTGTGGTGCCAGCACATAGTATGTCTATGCAGGATTTACAAAATACGAGCCGTTATGAAATGCTTCATGGCTTTGGTGAAAGCGGTAATGGTGATGGTACTTATATAGATAAAGATTCCATTACATCCTCTAACGGACCGAATGGAACCAAGGAAATCGCTGTCACACAGTATGTGCTCATGCCTGCGGGGGACACGATTCAAGAAAAGCAAGTTCTGTACACCTTTGATACAAAGCAGTCCTTTGCTAATTTAATTAAGAAATTGGATGTCCACCAATTAGGATCGTATAAAGACCTGTGGCTATCTAAACAAAAGCACTCAGGCATAGAATCTAGTATTGTTGACTTTAAACAGTACCATATAGATGGCAATCGCTATGATCCGCAAAGTGAAGCAAGAGACAGACGGATGGCATTGGCTCCTGTAGACTTTGGGTTTGGAGGATACCTCTTTGCTAACCGCTTATATGAACGTGTATATGGCGTACAATTTGATGATGTCGTTGTAAAATAAGAGAAACTCCTATTGGTTTGACCGATAGGAGTTCCTTATTTATCTATATATTTCTATTATTCGTTCCTTATTGTATCGCATATTAGTTCGTTCTATAATAGGCTTAGGATAGTCAGATGAGGTTGGGCCTCTCTTCGTTTTTGAAGGGAGGGATAAGTCTATGAGTGATTATGAAATAATCATGCTCTTATTACAGGTAATAACTGTGGTTATTGCCTTTGGGGCATTAATAGCGCTTATTTGTCTCACAAAAGACAAATAGCCCTTCATTTCCACTAATCTGGAGATTAGTATAAAACGAAAAGGCCATTTCTCAAAATTTTATGTTTTCCGAGATGAGCCTGACGTAGCTACTCGTCTGGCTATCTATTTATATTATAGTAAGGTTATGATATATCGTCAAATTATGATGAATGTGTGTATGGTACACAGTTTGATGATGTCGTTGTAACATAAGAAAACTCCTATTGGTTTAACCGATAGGAGTTTTCTCTTTAGTGTTAGTGTATTCTTTTAGAATATACTAACACATTATTCTTTTACATCATCCGGAATTGCCGGTGGAGCCGGTGGTTTGCCCATGGATCTTTCAATGAACACCACAGCCACAAAGACGATGAGGCTGACGATGGAACCGAAGATGATGGACATGATGCCATATGGGTTGCCAACGAATTCCCAGTACACGCCTGCGATGGAGCCGAGCACGATGGACCAAATGCCAGCGCCAGCTGTTGCATTTTTCCAAGTGAGACCTAGTAGGAATGCGGCGAATGGGCCGGCGGATCTCATGGTGAAAGCAAATACGAGCATCGGAATGATGGCTTTGCTTACGAGGGAGATGATGATGGCGATGATGCCGAGGAATAGCACGCACAGACGGCTGTAATTTGTGAGTTGAGCGTCAGTGAGGCTTTTACCAAAATGATGTTCCACAATATCCTTGGTAAATACAGTAGCGGCGCCTAAGAGGTCGCCTGCGCCTGATGAAAGCGTAGCCGACACGACCGCAGCCATAACGAAGCCTGTCATTACAGGAGGCATGAGGTTAAGCGCTACCGTTGCCACCGCATTGTTCGCTTCGATATTCGGGAATTCAGCCAATGCTACGAGGCCTAAAATCGCAGGAACAAAGGCGAATAGAGCCATGATAATCCCACAAATGATAGAACCGAGAACGGCCGTTCTTTCGTTCTTCGCAGCAAAGTACCGTTGAACGGATTCTTGGCCGGTGGAGAAGGTCATGAAGTACATAATGATGAGGCCGATGATGGTTTTCCAACCAACCTTCGTAAATCCTAATTGTTCAGGCGGCAATTTCGCCACTACCGATTCCCAGCCGCCCACATTGTGCAATACGAATGGCACCGCGAGGGAGAAGCCCCCAACGAGGACGAAGAAATGGATAACGTCCGTCATCGTAACGCTCCACATACCGCCGGACATGGTGTAAATTACGAGTACCGCTCCGCAGATGAGGATGGCGAGCTCTGTTGAAAGTCCTGTGAGAACACTAATAATGGTTGCAGTTGCTGTAATCTGTACGCCTGCAAGTGTAATCGTTGCCAGCATGGACAGAATGGAAGTAATGAGATGGCTAGACGCGCCGAAACGACGGCCGATGATCTCTGGCACTGTGGTTGCCATGGCACGCCGTAAGAGTGGTGCAATGAAAGCAACGAGGATAACACCAATCCCTGCAGATACTACGTACCAACCTGCAGATAAACCCCAAGAACCATACGCTTTCGCTGCTACACCTACGGTGCTCCCACCACCGATTTCCGTAGCTGCTAATGTGCCTGCCGTCATAAGAACCCCAATACGACGACCTGCGAGTAGATAGTCAGTACTATCTTTTACACGAATATGACAATACACGCCGACTAATAAATTCAGTAATAAATAGGCGCAAACAATAACCCAAATAATAGTCAGAGAATCCATATGACACCTCCAAAAATTTACACTATCTAGAGATTCATACTAAATCACCCTTACTACTTGCGGTGCATATATCAAGTATAGTTTAATTATCCATAAAAACTGGGGAAAATACAAAGAGGAGTTTTATTGCTTGTTGGAGAATATATATACATTGGGAATAAAAAAATCCCGTTATTAACGGGATTTTTGGAGCTTTAATAGCTCTTATTTGCCTTACAAGAAGCAAATAGCCCTCCGTTGCCTAGTGTAACTAGATAACTGAAAGGCCATTTCCTAATGTTTTCCTGATTTAGAGATGAGCCTGACGGCACTACTCGTCTGACTATCTATTTATATTATATGAACAAAGATATATATCGTCAAATTGAGATAAATCTTATAAATATCAATATAGGTAAATCCTATATACTAAATTATAAAATTATTAATCATAGGCACAGCCTTATTTGCATAGTATACTTATGTTAATAAGACTGTGCTTATTTTATTGAGAGACAAGATTCATTTTTTGAGAGAGGTTTTTATGATTCAACGTATTTTGATGCTAGCTCTTGTGTTGCTGGCTTTCACCATGCCTACAGAGGCAATTACATTTCAGGAGCTGAAGACATCACCACAGTTTAAGTTGGTTCATCAGCATGAGTATGAGAAACCGAGTGCTATTGTTAATGATGGTGGTGGTATGTATGTGTATTTAAATACCTATTCTGTGGAGGTTCAAAAGTATGCGCCACCACAGTATACATTAAGTGCTATTTATTATGTGGTACACACGTCGCACTATCAGGCTGAGATTATGGAAAATAAGATTACTGTTAATTATGATGCAAACTATTCATTGGCGACTTTGATTAAATCATCTAATATGATGAATCCTAGGCCATCTATGCTGGCTTTGATTGAGGCTAGTGAAAGTAAGTCGGGCTTATTTATGTCTGATTCAGATAGTGCAATTTATACACTGGATGGTGCGCTTAAGAAGAACCCATCTACGGAAGGTACTAGGAATCTTCCGCTCAATCGCAAGAATATTATTATGTATAATTTAGCTGATGCTATGTTTATGGCTGCCTATCAGCAGCATTTTGATGATATTGTGGTACAGTGAGGTGGACGATGAAACGCATATATTTACTTTCACTATGGTTATTAGCCTGCCTCGTATTACCGATACAAGGTCAAGCCGTATCACAAGCTGAGTTACTAAATCCGCAGCATTATCAGCATATCGACTCAACCGTTGATTCTGGCCGAGGAGATGGCAAATACTTGGACCTCAGTTCCATTAAAGCTGTGGATGCACCCGATGGTCATCGACGTGTGGAGGCGACCATTTACGTCTTAATGCCTGCATCAAATCTCATTCAAGGCATTCAACTGCAATATGATTATGATTTAGAGCGATCCTTACGTCATTTGATCACTATTCATGATAGAGAATTACAACAAGGCGCTAATACGCCGTATATCTCTATTTGGCGTGCAAAACAGGAAAATTCCGGTATTATAGGGACCGTTAACGGTGGCATTGCTTTTAATAATGAAGGTAAAACACGCCGTCAACGACTTCAAAAAGAACATTTAGAAGCGATGATATTACCACCTCAATTTGGAATAGAACGGTATACAATAGCAAACATAATCTATCAAAAGGCCTATGGAATGGCCTATGATGATGAGCCGTGATAGGTTATGAACAATACGAGAATGGTTCAAGCAGTGGATAGACTTAGGTGGATAATTAAACTTGTTTTTGGACTCTTGCTAAAACTTATACTTTTGCTTATTTGGGGGCTCTCTCTTTGGGGCTTTAGTAATCTGCTGTACGATCGATATGTATTAGAAGCATATCCATTGAGGGATTATCTTCCAGTATTGATATTTACCTTTGGGAATATATGTATTTTGCCGGGGATTATTTTATGGTATGAAAAGATTTATCCCGCATTTGATAAACCTAATATATATTATAGAGTGAAAGCCTGGTACATTTCTCTGAAAGAGCGATCTTTAGTGGGAGCATCTATCTTTTATAGTATAGATTTTGTTATAAAGCTAGGGCTATTAATGTATGGCACTCTTATTGTTTTAGCTATTGTTATTTTTGTGTCTCTTACTTGGCTCCGGTTCTGATTATTACTGGACTGATTCTTCATTAGCTCTTAAAAGATCCTAAACACTCTTATTGGATTTCTGATATATACTAAAATATAAAATTATTAATAATAGGCACAGTTTTGTTTGCATAGTATACTTATGCTAATAAGATCGTGCTTATTTATGTTGTAAATTTAGAGAGGGTTTTTATGTTACGTAAAAGTTTGATTATGATGGCACTAGTGACTACTTTAACCATGAACGTAAACGCTGTGCAAATCAAAGTGCCAGAGGGGCAACCACCTATGCCTGGGGCGGATGCGAGTATTCCTACTAATGCGTATGAAAATTATTCCCATATTAATGAAAAGGCGATACAAGAAGCAGAGGCATTTAGTGCCAAAGTACAGAAGACCGTAGAGAAACCTAGCATTGCGATAGAAAAGGTTTTCAAAGAGAAATCTGGATTGGCTAAAGCGGTTAAGCTGGGGGAGTACTCACAATCTACTGTCATCTTACTTCATGATGAAAAGAATAATATCCGTTTAGCTGTTCCAAATATTAGCTTGCGTGGAGACACGGTTGAATCTAAATCGAGTGACGGTCCTTTATTTGTGATTCGTGGTTTTACAAGTATTTTGATGGTGGGGCCACCACATGGTAAAGAATTTAGTAAACGTATGCACAATGAAGGTGTCTATAGCTATCCAGGCTTAGAAAATACATCTTGGAAAATCCTTAAAGCCAAGACACATGTAATGTATACAGAGTTTACGCCTAAGAACACGAACACTACCTATGGTATTACATATCTTGGAGGTGGTGATGTGACGGAACCATACCAAGATAAAATAGCTGAAGTGGTAATGAGTAATTATATTATTCCATCTATTGAATCTCTATCTAGGCTGGATAATTATAGCCATGTTAAACATTGGGACAATTTCAGTTATCGTATTCCTAAAAAGGCTAAGTTAGTGAGCGAGGCTATGGAAGATAACAAATATGAGGTTCGTACTTATGAAGATGCAGGCATTAAGATCCGTGTGTTACGCTTTCAAATAGACCCTAATGTTGTTGATAAAAGTTTGGCAAAAAAACAAATTTTTGCATTTTTGAATAAATATGGTGACCTTGAGGCGCCTACACAGTATGCAACAGTTTGGAATAATGGTCTTCCAGGTTTCCTAGTTGATCGCTATAAGTCTAATGGGGGATCCTATTTACGCCATTTTACAAAGGATTCTGAATATTATTATAGTTATCGCATTGATTATGATGAAAGCAAATCTTCGTATAAGCATAAACAATTGCGCGATATGGTTGAGTATGTAGATTTTGATAATGTTGAAAGTTTACGAAAGGCACCTCAATGGCGTATAAGTGATAGCCATAAAAAAAAAGCTTGATGCGGATCCAATCTTTAATCCGTGGTATATGGAATGGATTAAAATATTAACTCAATAAGATTATGTATAAAATAAGTGGTTTGAGTTGTTCATAAAATAGTTCAGGAGAGAGATCATGAAAAGAAAATATTTGATTACAGGGCTTGTTATAGGCCTGCAATTGGTAAGTGGTTATAGTTATGAATCGGATGCAAGTTGGCTGAGTAAAACTTGGGACCGCCTTGAAACAAATGCAGCGAAGCAGTCTTATGATTGGCCAAAAGCTGAGCAATATACTCATTATGCGGGCGGACAAATTGTAGGAGCCAACTTACCAGAAGAGGATATGATGGTCCTTGGTGTTTCATTAGGTAATACCTTTGATAGTGTAAAAGCTAGTTTAGGACAGCCTACTAAAGAAACTAGTAGAGGACTTACCTATGGTGGTGTTACATTTGGGAGTTTTAAATGGATGGTGTGGGCTCTATTGTTACCTATATGATGATCGAGAATCGTGATGCTACTACACATAGAGGTATTGCCGTAGGCGACTCCATGCGAAAGGTCCTTAATGTATATGGCAGACCTGATTTAGTGGATACTAACAATCGATGGTTTTATGGGAAATATCACTATCGAACTGATATGATGCATGGCATACAATTTGAACAAAAAGGCGATAAAGTCAGTAAGATTCTGATTTATAAATGATTATATTCTTATCATATCTATGAAAAAAAGCCGAGCTTTTAATTATTAGAATTAGCTCGGCTTTTATTAGTTTATTCATATATTTATATAATATGGTTTTTATTGTATCGTATATTAGTTTGCTCTATAATAGACTTAGGATAGTCAGGCAAGGTTGGGTCTCTCTTCGTTTTGAAGGGAGGGTTGCTTATGAGTGGTTATAAAATCATTATGATTATCCTTGGGATTTTATCAGTCATGATATCCTTTGGAGCACTTGTGGCGCTTATTTGTCTAGAAATAGCAAAATAGCCCTTCGTTTCTTCGGAAATTAGATAAAACGAAAAGGCCATTTCTACATATTATTAGTTTGTGAGATGAGCCTGACGTCACTACTCGTCTGACTATCTACCTATATTATAGGGGTAAAGATTTATATCGTCAAATTGAGATAAACTGGAGGTTCTTATGAAACCATTTGAAACAAAAGATTATAAAGCTTTTACCATGTTCGAAGATCGTTGGGCTCTTGTTACGGCTGGAACGCTTGATGATTTTAATACGTGTACGGTTAGTTGGGGCAGTATGGGCAACATATGGGGCCCTAATGGTGGCGATATATCCACTGTGACGGTGTACATTCATCCGGCGCGTTACACTCAAGAGTTTATGGCAAAATACGATACCTTTACCGTTAGTTTCTTCCCTGAAAGCTATCGCAAGGCGCTTGGTTACTTAGGATCTCATTCTGGTCGCGACGAAGATAAGGTAGCTAACTCTGGACTAACACCAGTGGCGGCAGGCGATGGCGTGACTTTCAAAGAAGCAGAGTTAACCTTTGTTTGTAAAAAGCTATATGAACATCAATTTGATGAAGCCCATTTGGTGGATAGTGTAAAGGAATACTATGTAGCGAATCCATCTATGTACACTCAAGTTGGCAAAGAGCGTTGGGAACCGCATTATATGTACATTGGCGAAGTAGTTGACGCTATAGAGGGCTAGTCTGTTCACATAATAAATTGAGGGTATACATACAATTCTTTGGGATACCGTGAATGCTGTATCCTAACTAAGTATATTTTAGTTTTCTGGTACTAAAAAAGTCGAGCTTCTATCGTTTAGTTGCTCGACTTTTATTAGTTAATTTATACATTTGTATAATTAATGCTTATTTATATTGAGGAAAATATGAGAGTAAAGTGAGACTCATTAAGCGATATATTAGCATTAGATTTTGCTATGGCTGTAGGGTAGGGAACGTTTACATATCTTATAATATTAGGTTGATTTTGAACGGTGCTTTAATGGATGTTGATCTTCTATGTTTCTGGAAATAGAACATGTTCTTGCATTTTAAAACTAGGATTATTGGTAGAATCAAAGAACTCAATCATATTCCGTAATTTTTGAACTTCCTCAGCACTTAAAAAACTTGGATAGAAGATAGTATAAGTAAAACTATATATGCCATCATAGGAGTTAAAGTTTAGAATGTGATCATCCTTATTAGGTTCATAGCTGTGTATGGATAGACCAGGGATGTTATTGTTCCATACAACTGAGTAATTGATATAGTCTGATGCTGATGGATGGTAACGGTAAATATCCCAGAACGTATTTAAATCAGTTTTAAAATTGTAATGACCATTTATAACAAGTTCACGGGCATATGGGTTTTTAGGAACATTGTCAGTAGAAACAAAGAATGTTATGTCTCCCTTTTTGTAGTATCTAATATCTTGGTGGTCGGTGCCCTTACTTTGTCCTTCGTATATGGCGTCTTTGGGTACACGGTATTGTACACCGTTTAAGTTTTCTATGCGTGAATATTGATTTAATTCATTTAGGTTTTGTACAGAGGGAAGCACATAATTAGCCAATAATTTATCTGTAGGAACCTTATTCAGAACGGGGTTGTTATCATAATAGACAAACCCTGCGTGATATAAGGGATGACGCATGTTATAGCCCTTAAATTTAAAATTTATTGTGTTGATGGTGAGCGTTGTTTTTTTACCGTTTTTAAGGTGTGGCATTTTCATGCTATCCCAAGTGCTGTAGGTAACAGTAGGATATGAAAATACAGTGCCTTTTATATCAGAAATGTGTTTTGCTGGATTACGTTTTGCCATGTCCTGAAAGAAATCACGAACATTCTTGTCGGTTAGTTTTTCATAAGCTATTTTTGTGTTACGCCAGTCATAGTCTTTGTAATCAGCATAGTCAATTTCTAAATTGAGACTTCCGTTATCGGTTAATACTCGATAGTCCTCAATGGTTCGACTTGGATTTTTGTAACGTCTTATATTATAATCACTTTTTATGCCTGCAACGGGGAATGAAAGCCGAATTTGGTTGTATTGATCATGAATGGAGATGACTGTATTATGGTAATGTTGACCGCGATATATAGAGGCTGCTTTAGCATACTTAATTTCGTTTTTACTAATACCGTTAGCCTTGTCAGTTGCTTTTAATGTTTCCACATAGTTTACTACATCCTTTTCAATATCAGGGTTTGTGGCTTGGTAGTTTACGTAGGCATCCTTTGGAATCTTCGAATCTGCACCAGGGATATTAACATCGATAGCTCCTATTGGTGATAATATAGTGCTTATCATGAAAGCACCCGCTAATAATGGTAGTTTTGTCATAGTAGTATCTCCCGTTTACACTCTCATATCTATTGGTATTGTAGTAATCCATAGGTTATGTTATTAAGTATAATTATATAACTAAATGACTATATTTTTAAGTGACACGGAGCGTGTTTTGCTTACATGCTACTACTTCCTATGGGGCATGAGTAGTTTTTTTATAGGTATTGTAGCATTAGGTTCTAGTTTCAGTGTGATTATGTTAATATTAGGTTTATAGGTCATTTATAGATTGAGAGGCTAGGAGAGAAACATGAAAACAAAATTTATTGCAATTAGTTTAGGTGTGGCTTCATTATTGGTTAGCAATGTGAGTTCAGTTGCCGATGCTAGTTGGTTAAGTAAAGCTATGGATCGGTTGGAAACGAGTAATGCTAAGCTTTCACCAACTTGGCCCAAAGCGGAGCAATATCGGCATTATCGGCCAGGGCAAGCTATTGGAGCCCCTTTGCCTGATGAAGATATGAGAATTGCCGGCGTTTCACTAGGCACGTCCTTTGATGCGGTAAAAGCTAGTCTAGGTCAGCCGACGAGTGAGAAACGTGATGAGCTCACTTATGGGGGCATCAAATTTGGACATTCTTTGATGCAAGATAGTCGTCCTATCGTATGGTATATGATTGTCAGCAATCGTGATGCTGTGACTACCCGTGGTATTGCTGTTGGCGATTCCTTGAAAAAAGTGATGGATATCTATGGGCGCCCTGATTTTATAGACTTTAATAATCGATGGTTCTATGGATATCTACGCTATAACAGTGACAATATTGTAGGTATATTTTTCGAGCACAATGGCAGCAAGGTGACGAAAATTATTATTAGTGACAATTAAGCTCCGTTTTTAGATAAAATTATTGATAGGGGTATTTATAGAGGGGATTATGTATGGGGGTAAATGCTAAGGTTGATTTTTATAATACAGAGATAGATAAATTATTTTCAGTATGGAAATTAAAGGATGCTTCACATGATATTAACCATGATGCAGATGGATTTATAAGAGATGGTATTATTAACTCAAATACATGGTTTTATTCGAATTGCAGACCTTTGTTTATTTTAAAAGAAGCTTATAATGGTAATGGCTCTAACGATTCGTGGGATTTGTGTGAATGGATTCGTAGCGACTTAGAACGTGTTAGTAAAATTAATACATGGATGACAATTTCTTTGTGGGCTCAAGGTATTATTCATACAGATGTAGAGACGTTACATCATTTACCAAATGAAGATGAGCAAAAAAAGACAGGAGTGTCCTATTTAGATAAGATTGCTATTGTAAATTTACGTAAAAGTGGAGGGCAAAAAATATCTAATCATGCTGTATTAAAGGAATATGTTGAGTTTGATAAATTTGAGTTAAGAGATGAGATTGGTTTTATTCAGCCTACAGTTATCATTTGTGGTGGAACATTTAGATATTTGAGAGACATATTTGGTGAAAATTTGGTATGGATAGGAGATGATCCATATATTAAATTAAATAATACAAATATTCTTGTTCTTGATTATTATCATCCTGCATGTAGATTTCCAAAATTGATGAAATACTATGGATTAGTGGGTAAGTATCAAAAAACGTTGTTAAGAAGAGGAAATATGCTATAATTAAAATACTGTTTATAAATTTAGAGAGTGTGTTTATTATGCATGTAGTGAAGCCCTTATTATGGCTATTAGAACCGTATATCGTATACAAGGCCTATTTGTGGGGTGCCCGTTTCATGGCACAGCCTTTTACATGGGAAGGCGAATTAGATTGGTTCGCTTTTATGCTAACCATACTGCTCGTCATTGATGTGGTGGCGTTGCCCTTGGTGATCTTCTATTGCCCTGGTTTGAATCCTGGGGTACGTGTTCCGGACTGGATTCGCCGTTTAGGAACACCTATTTATGCCGTCCATAATTGGCTTGATAGTAAGGTAGGTGACGACACATCCACGCCGATTGTATGGCTTCGTAAAGCCTTGCATTCCCTACTTTTATTCATTTATTATTTGGTGCCATTTTACGTGGGTGGTCATCTAGTAATGGGGCTCGTAGTAGCGCTCATGTATGACGTCCTTGTATGGGCACATGGAGGTGTATAATGAAAAAGATTACTTGTGAATGGCCGACGACGCCTTTATATCATGAGTACCACGATTATGAGTGGGGCCGACCAATTCATGATGATCAACTTCAATTTGAACACCTTTGTCTTGAAAACCTCCAATGTGGACTTAGCTGGCTTACGATCTTAAATAAACGAGATATTATTCGAGCATGCTTTGATCAGTTTGATATTGATACAGTTGCTGCTTATGGTGAAAGCGACATCGAACGAATCATGCAGACGGAAGGGATGGTTAAGTATCGCCTTAAAATCGAAGCTATTATCAATAATGCTGCGGCTTTTAAACGTATTCAATCTGAATTTGGTTCGTTTTGTAACTATATTTGGGGATTTACAAATCATAAAACGATTATTTATGAAAACCATCCTGAAGGGCATTTTCCTACTAAAAATGGTCTATCCACGCGGATTAGCAAAGACTTAAAGAAGCGGGGATTTAAGTTTGTAGGGCCTGTAACAATTTATTCACACCTACAAGCTAGTGGTCTCATCAATGATCACGGTAAAGACTGCCCTTGTTTTGAGGAGATTAATAAAACAGCAGATATCGTACGTTTACCTGTAGACGATGAGGCTTAAGGGAGATAAGCAGAGATTAGTTAACAATAGTTTTTGCGCATGATTGAGTTTACATAATTGAATTTGTTGTTATGTGGAATTGGGTGTACACTAAAATTGATGAGGCGATAGCGACTCATCTCATGTTGGCCCGCTTTATATAAACACATATACTCTCTCTCTCCTAAGCGGGTCTATCATTAGTTCTCTCTCAACGCTATAAACTATACAGAGCCTCTACCTTATTGGGTAGAGGCTTTTTGCTGTATATAATGTTATAAGAGGAGTAATTAGATTGATTTCTTTCGATGTAGTTGTTATACTGAAGTAAATTGATAGTGTTACTTTCACAATTAAAGAAGGGAAATATATGATTGGTTTGGGAACGGCCATTAACATTGGTCTCATTATAGCTGGTAGCCTATGTGGCCTCGCGTTTGGTCGCTTTATGAAAGAAAATTTAAAGCAGACGCTCATGATTGTGAGCGGTATTATCGTGCTCCTTCTCGGTATGAGCGGGGCCATGCGGTATATGCTCGTCATTGTCAACGGATCTCTACAAACAACGGGGCCGCTATTGATGATTATTAGCATGGTCGTAGGCGCCGTGATTGGCGAAATTATCGATCTTAATCATTGGATTACCGTGTTTGGTGATTGGGTGAAAGCTCGCACTGGCAATGCTGGTGATCTAAAGTTTACACATGCTTTTATTACTGCATCTTTGACGTTTACTGTAGGTGCTATGGGGGTACTGGGCTCTATTCAAGACGGCCTTACTGGAAATTATCAAACGCTATTATTGAAAGGCATCCTCGATGGTATCATCGTTATGGTTATGGTATCTTCTATGGGAAAAGGGGCGCTGTTCTCCTTTATTCCTGTAGGTATTACGCAATGGCTCATCACGGCAATGGCACATATTGCAGCGCCTCTGATGACACCTAGTGCCATCGATAACCTATCCTACGTCGGATCTATTCTGATTTTCTGCGTTGGTATCGACCTCATCTGGCCTGGTAAAGTACGTATTGCAAACCTTTTGCCAGCCATCTTCATGGCAATGGGGCTTACATTTTTGCTATAATTAGCATTACAATAATATATAGATTTTTATAAGAGACCTATATTCTCTGAACCTTTGATGTGTACTTTGTACATGATACGGTCGAGGATGTAGGTCTTTTTACTTTTTAAAATCAATTTAGTAGATGTGCGAATTAACGATAGTTTTAATTCAATTATGAAAATAAGGTAAATTTATTACATTCCGAAATAGGTGACCAATAGAGTCATCGCAAGTGTAGGATTTAAATGATGTTTTATAGAATTCTTTTACCAAAATTGTTTGTAGAATAATTTCAATTCTATGTATAGTTATTCTTCAAGTATATGTTATTGAATTACACCTGTTTAACAGGTATAATCAAAGGAGAGATTCTATGATTATCGGATTTAAGGATAAGGAAACAGAAAAAGTTTACTATCAAAGCTTTTCTAAACGCTTTTCTCCGTTTATACAAAGACTAGCTCTTCGTAAATTACTATTGTTAGATAATGCTGAATCATTACAAGATTTACGTTGGCCACCAGGTAATCGCTTGGAGTTGTTGCAAGGAGATCGATTTGGACAGTATAGTTTGCGGATTAATAGTCAGTATAGACTGTGTTTTAAAGTGAAAGATATTAGTAGTTTTTATGATGTAGAAATTGTAGATTATCATTAATAGAGAGGAAATTAATATGGAAAAGTTTATTCCTACACCTACCATTAGTGAAATATTAAAGGAAGAGTTTATGGATCCATTAGGACTATCTGCATATCGATTAGCTAAGGATATACATGTGCCTGTTTCACGGATTCAAGAAATATTGAATGGTACACGGTCTATTTCAGCAGATACATCGTTGCGTTTAGCGAAATACTTTGGTGTTTCGGAAGGGTATTTCTTGCGTTTACAGATGGATGTTGATTTGCGTACCGCAAAACTTAGTGAGGGTATGGATGAAGTATTATCTTCTATTACACATTGTGCTTCATTAAAACCCGTAGACTGTCAATAAGAGATTGATAATTTTCGATGTATTTGGTAAAATTATCTTAAATTAGTAAGTTGTTACAACATTGAATATTGATATAAGGAGAACCTATGTTATTCGTTGAATATCCTAAATGCACAACATGCAAAAAAGCAAAGAAATTCTTAGATGATCACAAAATTAAGTACACAGATCGTGACATCAAGTCCGAAAATCCTACAGCAGAGGAAATCGCTGCTTGGTATCCACAATCTGGCAAGGATTTGAAAGCATTCTTTAATACTTCTGGGATGATTTACCGTGAACAACAATTAAAGGATAAATTGCCAAACCTTAGTGAAGAAGAAAAACTAGCTTTATTAGCATCTAATGGCATGCTTGTAAAACGTCCTATCTTGGTTCTTGAAGACAAAGTACTCGTTGGATTTAAAGAAGCAGAATGGATTGAGGCGTTGAAGCTCTAATTTCATATTAGTTAACCGAAAGAACAGGTCCCTAAAAGCCTCCATAGCGAGCTAAGTCGTTTTTAGGGACCTGTTCTTTCTTGTTTTCAATAAAGAAATTAGAGCTCACAACTAGAACCTCTTTACGGATAAATCATTTTTAGAGATTAGGGGCTTTTCCTTTTATATGAAATTAGTATCTCCAACTAGGACCTATTAAAATAATCTCCATAGCGAGCTAAGTCGTTTTTAGGGACCTGTTCTTTCTACGTTTTAATAAAGAAATTAGAGCTCACGACTAGGATCTCTTTTACGGTTAAGATATTTTTCATTTATCAAAAATTTTGATTTGTATATAACTTATATATTTTGTATAATATTTACACAATAGATATACCCCTATGGGTACTATAAAAATTTAGAATAGAAACAAAAGGTACTTCAGATCGGTAGTTGATTACTGTTAGGTTAATATTAGTACGATATTAACACAAGATTAGTGTCATATTGCATGGGTGTATCTCACTATTTAATAAATTGTTTTGTATTTTATTTCCGGATTAAGTAAGGCCGGTATCTCATTTATAGAGAGGTCTATATGAAGTTTTTAAAGTCTTTATCAGCGCAGGTTTCTCTGCGTACACAGGGGGCTATTTTGGCACTCGGCTTGTTATTTATTATATTAGATGCGCTTACGGAGCCTATGAACCCAGCTATTGATTTGGCGTGGGTAACGGTCATCATTTGTGGCTTGCCATTGCTCATTAACAGCGTGCAAAGTATTTTGGATCATTTAGAGATTCATGCTAATTTTCTCATCGTGATAGCCATGGTGGCGCTTATTGCGATTGGAGATTATCATACGGCGGCTTATGTAGGACTCATCGTACATGGTGGTTTTTTCTTAGAGCAGCTTATTACGGGCGACGTACATTATACATTGGATGATGATATGTTGCCGACCATGCCTACACAGCTTGTAGCCTTGCGTCAGGGTATCAACAATTATTCATCTGTTATTGTTGTGGCTGTCATGTTGCTTTCCATGGGTTCCTATGCATTGACGCAGAACTTTATGCATACCATTACATTGCTAGTTATCCTTTGCCCATGCTCTTTGGAACTCGTTCTTGTGGCACTCATGATGGGTTCTCTCGTAGATGAAAACTCTCCAACAGCGGGGCTTTCAAAAGAGGCGAAACAATGTCATTTGGGCTTACTCATCGTGTCCATTTTGTTCCATGTTGCCATCATCGGTGCTGGTGTGTTAGGATCTATCAATCCTGTAACGGCCGCTGCATTGCATGGCTTGGCGCGACTTGGTCTCGTGTATAACTTGAAAGTATTAAACAGTTTCTTGTGCATCGCATAAATAATTAAACTCCCCTAGTAATCATAAGTATTACTAGGGGAGTTTTGTATATACAACAGTGAGTTGTACAGTACGTATTTATACATTACGTATTATACAGTACATATTCTATTGTTGTCCTTTGTCTCCAAGGGTGAGGAGTAGGAATACGATGGATAGGATACATGCACCAACGAGGGCAATGAAACCACCATCCCAACCGTAGAGGTCAACCATGAGACCCATGAAAGCACCAGCACCGGCAGAACCGATGAGGTAACCAAGAAGGCCTGTAAGGCCAGTAGCACCACCTGTTGCTACGCGTGGCACCATATCTGCTGCTTGAAGGCCAATCATCATAACAGGACCGTAGATGAGGAAGCCGATAGCGATGAGTGCTAAGTTATCGATGAGAATATTGCCTGCAGGGTTAAACCAGTACACGAGGATCGCCAAGATAACGAATAACATAAAGCAAATCGTAGCTGGAGCACGACGGCCACGGAATACGCGGTCACTCAAGTAGCCACTTACGAGCATGCCTGGAATACCAGCCCATTCATATAAGAAGTAAGCCCAACGGGAACCTTCTTTTGTGAAGCCTTTCACAGCGGTTAAATAGGTCGGAGCCCAGCTAACCACGCCGTAACGGATGAAGTATACAAAGATATTTGCAATCGCAAGATACCATAAGTATTTATTATGCAAAATATATTTGTAGAAGATTTCTTTGAAAGTACTTTTTTCTTCATTTTCTGTATGTGTATGAACGACTTCATGTTTGTATTCTTCGATAGGTGGTAAGCCACAAGATTGAGGCGTATCTTTCAACAATACAAAGGTAATAATCGCTAACACGATAGAGATAAGGGCAGGGAAGAAGAAGATACTATGCCATGTACCGAATAGGTAGATGCCAAGCGTAGCAAGAGGAGCGATGATGCCGCCACCTAGGTTGTGGGAAACGTTCCACCAGGACCACCAAGCACCGCGTTCGGAACGGGAGAACCAAGTTACCATGTTTTTCGCATATGGAGGGTAGCCCATACCTTGGAACCAACCGTTTAATAAGGCAAGAACGCACATGATAGGAATACTGCTCATAACACCTGGTAAGGTGCCGAATAATAACATAACTAAAGCACTAAGCAATAGACCTACTGTGGAGAAGTATTTTGGGTTAGAGCGGTCAGACGCATTACCCATAACAAATTTACTTACGCCGTAAGCTACGGATAAGATGGTCATAACTATACCAAGATCCGCTTTGGTGTAGCCGTACTCAGCAATCATGTACGGAACAGCCAAACTAAAGTTTTGGCGGATCAAATAGAATGTAGCATAACCAATAAATGTACCTGCAAAGACTTCGCGACGAAGACGTTTGTAGGTGGAATCGATTTGCGCCTCTGGTAAACGTTCAATATGAGGAGCAGGAGAGAAAATCGACATCGTTACACATCCTTTCTACAACATGTCATTTGTAATAATACCATGTAGGGTATGTAGTCGACTATACTTAATTTTCTATTATAATAAATAGTTATTAGAAAATTGAATTATAGATAGTATTGATTAGGGTGAAATAGTATTGAATAGGTTGAAAATCATCAAAATATCTTCTATGTAAAAATTATTAGATTTGCAAATATATATATGAATAACTGTTCATTCATTTGCGTAATGAGGCTATGCAAGAATAATATAATCTCAATAGATCCAGTATTTACCTGTGCTTTTGATTATATATGAATATTTGTACATATTTTGTTGTTGACACAAATATACCCATATGGGTATAACATAATCATAAGGTATACCCCTATGGGTATATAAACAATAAAAATGGTAAACAGAACGATAAATAACATGTTTGCCCTTAAGGTGTTATATACATGGACGCATGTATGTAGACCGTAATCAATGTGTACATATCATTATATAAGCTTTCACAGGAGGTAATTATGGAACGGTGGAGCAAAATAGCAGAATGGTTCGATTTGAATCGTGAAAAGATTACATTAGTAGCCGGCGGTATCGGCGTAGTATTTAGTTTATTAGGTGTTCGTTTAGGTTTGCCTTTCGACTGGGCTTGGTTCACAATAGTATTGTGTGGCCTTCCTATCGTGTGGGGCGCAGCGGTTGCCATGTACGAAGAGTTTGATGTAAAAGCAGACTTACTTGTGTCCTTGGCGCTTATTGCAGCTGTTGCTATCGGTGAAGTATTTGCGGCCGCAGAAATTGCTTTCATCATGCAACTGGGGGCCATGCTCGAAGAGTTCACCGTATCTAAAGCGCAAGCGGGTATCGAACGTCTCGTTAAATTGACGCCTACAACAGCGCGCATTGTTCGTAACGGCAAGGAAGAGGTATTGCCTGCAGATATCGTAATGGTAGGCGACGTAATCCGCGTGTTGCCAGGCGAGGTTATCCCTGTGGACGGTACGATTTTGTCTGGTGATACAGCGATTGATCAATCCGTTATGACTGGCGAGTCTATGCCGGTAGATAAAACAACGGGTGATGAAGTGTTCTCTGGTACGGTGAACCAATTCGGCGCCTTCGATATGACTGCTACCAAAGAGGGCGAAGATAGCTCTATTCAACGCATGATTAAGCTCGTTAAATCTACGGACCCAGGCAATGCGAAAATCGTTAGTCTTGCAGACCGCTGGGCTACGTGGATCGTAGTGATTGCGTTATTGGCAGCGGTTGGCACCTATGTGGTAACCGGTGAAATCATTCGTGCCGTAACTATCCTCGTTGTGTTCTGTCCTTGTGCGCTTGTATTGGCAACGCCGGCAGCGATTATGGCAGCTATTTCTAATGCGAGCCAACACGGTTTCCTCGTGCGTCGTGGCAATATTATGGAACGCTTGGCGAAGGTTGATACGATGACCTTTGATAAAACAGGTACCTTGACCTATGGTACGCCTGAGGTGACAGCCGTTGAAAGTGTGGGTTCCATGCCTACTGATGAGTTGTATCGCTTGGTGGCTTCTGTAGAAACTAAATCTGAGCATCCATTGGGCAAGGCTATCGTGAATGGCTTTACATCCCATCATGGTGAAAGCTTTGATTCGGTAGATTCCTTCCGTATGGTTCCAGGTAAAGGCTTAGAGGCGACTGTACAAGATAAAGCCGTCTTGGTTGGTAACGAAGCGATGATGACCTTGTCTAATATTTCTATTGCTGACTCTGTGAAAGAGGCTGTCCATGAGCATTTGAACCGAGGTGCATCCATTGTATATGTTGCCGTTGATGGCGTATTGGCTGGCTATGTGGCTTTGGCTGACCGTGTTCGCCGTGAAAGTCGCGCCGTAGTAGAGTCTTTAAACGATCTTGATGTAATGCCTGTTCTTTTAACAGGTGACCATGTGGCAACAGCAAAAACGATTGGTAAACGATTGAACGTATCCAATGTGATTGCAGACTGCTTGCCAGAAGACAAAATGGATACAGTGGCTCAATTACAACAAGACGGCAATATTGTAGCTATGGTTGGCGATGGTGTAAACGATGCACCAGCTCTAAAAAAATCTGATGTGGGCATCGCTATGGGCGGTGTTGGTAGCGATATCGCAGTAGAGGCAGCAGATATCGTTCTCGTAAACGACAATATTACAGAAATTCCTCATCTCGTAGCCTTATCTAAACGCATGATGACCACAATTAAGGTAAACCTTTCCTTCTCCTTGCTCTTGAACTTTGTGGCCATCATCTTGGCAATGGTTGGTACTTTATCTCCAGTGTGGGGGCCCCTTGTTCATAACGGAGGGAGCCTTCTCGTAGTTGCAAACTCTGCATTACTGTTGCGTTGGGCTTACAAATCTAATTACATAGTAGATGATGATCATTCCGTTCTCATGAACGCAGCTCGTAAACGCGTGTTTGAGGCTTAATAGTAGTTCATTATAAATATAAGTATGGAGTGTGTGTATCGATTTGATTACTAAATCGATGAGCGTTAAAAAATAATATAGTCAATAAAAAGCGCTATCTATCCCTAAGGAAACTCAAATAGAGTTGTGGGATAGATAGCGCTTTTGTATTGACCTAATTATCTTATAGGAATAGCTAAGAAACTAATAGTATCTTTAATCAATATATGTTACAGGATAGCCTTTTGCTTTGATTTCACGGCGGTTAAGACCATTTGGTAGATCTGGGTAGCCGATAGCGAGGCTAGCGTAGACTTTTTCGTCTTCGCTAAGACCTAGTTCACGCATTTTGGCTTGGATGCGTTCATTATCTTGAAGATGACGAATTTGGTTAACCCAGCAACTACCAAGGTCAAGTTCATTGCAAGCAAGCATCATGTTTTGCATAGCACATGACACGTCAGCAAAGTTGTTGGCATAACTTGGTTTACTAGCCAATACGATGAGTACAGGCGCATTATAGTGGAATACAAATTTGCCTTCGGCGGACATCTTAATGATATTCACCATGTAAGGTAAAGTATTCTCTGTAATCGGCATTTTGCCGTACTCTTCTTGAACAAGAGTTACTAATTCGTTGAGTACATCTTGGTTTGTGATAACCATGAAATGTGTTAATTGTGTGTTGCCACCAGATGGAGCACGACGACCTGCGTCGAGCACTTGATCGATGAGCTTTCTAGATAATTGATCAGCTTTAAATTTTCGCGTACTATGACGAGTTTTAATACATTCTAAGGTATTCATGTGGTCCTCCTATGACAAATGGGATTTGATATAGAGTTTCTTTTATTATACTACAAGGAAGAACCTAGAAAAGGACGTATTTTTACTAAGTTATTTATTAGGAGAGGGTCCTGTAACGAAAGGAGATTTCCTTGAAAACAGAAGTTATAACTTTCTAATCTAATATCAGATAAATTTATAAATAAAGTAACAACTTTATGGTATGATTTTTACCCATAAATTCTATAGAAGCACCTAATTCTTAACGAATAAGAAAATAAATATTAATTAATTGACAAATTTAAAAATATCTGTTCAAAGTAGGCTTTTTGCGTTGACTGTTTACCGTAAAATTGTGTACAATTAATTAGTAGATAATTGTGTGCATATGGAGGTAGAATATGGCAGAAATTGGTGTACTCGAAGGGTACAAACATAAAGAAGATGTTCCTGATTCAGAATATTTAAGATTGGAAAATCAATTGAGCTTTCCACTCTATGTAGTGGCAAAGGAAATTGTTAATGCATATCGTAGTCACTTAGATCCTTTAAATTTGACATATACTCAATACATCGTAATGATGGCATTGTGGCAATATGGTGATTTATCCGTTAAGGAATTGGGACAAGTATTGCGCCTTGATTCCGGTACATTAACACCGCTTTTAAAGAAATTAGAAGCCAAAGCATTCTTGAAACGCAAACGCAGTCGTCAAGATGAACGCGTAGTTATGGTAACCCTTACTGATACGGGCAAAGCATTACGTGATGTAGCGGTTCATATACCACGCCGCTTGGCTGAATCGTCAGGTCCTATATTTGACGTAGAAGAGACACGTCAATTGCGTATGTTGCTTAATAAATTGCTAGAAGCAATCGATAACGCAAATGCAAAAACAGCAGAGAACATGAAGGGCTAATTTGATACAACCTCATATGCATATATTCTGTAACCTTGGAAATCTAAAAATTTTATTAAAAATGTGATATACTATACATATAGCGTATTGTATTCAAGTCATGTGAGAGTATGACTGATTCGTGATTTGCCCTCGTGGCACAAAGGAGATCATTATGAATAAAAATTTATTAGGTGCATTTGTATTAGCCGGTACATTATTAGTAGGTGGTGTTGCAAACGCAGAAAACTGGAATGGGTTAGCTAACTACCCAGAGGTTCCAAATAGTGCAAATGGTACAGAAACGTATTTCTTTGATAAAGCATCTGAGTTTAAAGGTATTGATAGCAGCCGTAACCACGTATTTGGTGTTAATGTAATTAACATGCATAATAACCAATACGGGGAAGCTACATTGTTCAAATATCTTGTTAATCCAAGCTTACATACTGTATATCGTTACGCTCCAGATGGTCAAGTTTACCAAATTCAACCTGGAACAAATGAGTTCAATATGTTTATGGCTGCTTGGAAAGAAGTATACGGCACAACTTTCGAATTCCCAGCGTTATAATCTGATGGCCCGTGCCGTAATAATTACATAACTATTGCTGGTGAAAGCTCCTTTTGGGCTTTCACCAGTGTTGTTTATGGAGGTTTTTTATGTCTAAATCTGAATTTGCTCAAGCCTATACGGAGCGTATGTTCCCTGATATTGCAGCCCCAGCAGGTTATATTGATCCAGAGTTTGAAATATTGTTTGATAATTTTGCCTTTGATGAAGTCATCACCGAAGAAGGCCGTAATGTACCGGCAAAGGATCGCTTCTTAGCCATTCTCGCTACATTAGTAGGCGCCTCCGCTGTTGATGAATATGCATTAATGCTACCGGCAGGATTAAACTTTGGCCTTATTCCTGATGAAGTGGTAGAGCTCATTTATCAAGCGGTGCCCTATCTTGGCATCGGACGTGTGCGCCCATTCTTTAAGGTGACCAATAAGATTTTTGACTATCGAGGAGAGGCTATTGTTGATTCCTCTCGCAGCACTATTACTAGTGAGTCTCGTCTAGAAAAGGGCGTAGAAAAACAAGTGGAAATCTTTGGGGAGTCTATGCGCAATTCTTACCAAGAAGGGCCAGAAGATATTCGTCATATCAACAAATGGCTTGCCAATATGTTCGGCGATTACTATACGCGTAAAGGCCTTAGCGTGGCTCATCGTGAAATGATTACCTTCTGTTTCTTGGCGGCTCAAGGAGGCTGTGAGTCTCAACTCAAGGCTCATGTAGAAGGCAATTTGAACGTAGGAAACAGCAAACAATATTTGATTAATATCGCATCCCAATGCGTGCCGTATATCGGCTATCCCCGTACCTTAAATGCCCTTCGTTGCATTCAAGAGGGCTTTACCGCATGGGAAGCCAAACAATAAAGGAGTTCTATGTTTGATTTAAATCCGGTTCAGATATTAGCAAGTATTCCTGCTATTATGATCGTTTTCTCTATCTTTGGATATGCAGAGGCAAAGGTAGCAACTTGGTTTGGTGATCCAACGCCACGTCTGGCGGGACGCCTCACATTGTCACCAATGGCACACCTTGATCTAATTGGTACCATCTGTATTATTCTTGTTGGCTTTGGTTGGGCAAAACCTATGTCAATTAATCCATCTTACTTTAAAGATCCACGACGTGATATAAGCTTGCTTGCCTTTGCAGGTCCTGTGGCAGGTCTTATAGCAGGCTTTATATTCACCTTTATATATATGCTCCTTGGAAAATTAGGCCTCATGGAGTCCCAAGGTCTTGCTATGGTTATGCAATATATTATTTTATATAGTATTGGCTTATCAATTTTCTGTTTGATTCCGTTCCCACCATTGCCTGGTTTTAATATTATCTTGCCGTGGTTGCCTACAGAGTGGCAGATGAGATATTACCAATTAGGGATGCTTAATTTATTATTCTTTATCATCCTTATTAACACACCCATTATTTCCATGGTTATTCGTCCATTACAACAAACGATATTTAAAATCTACTTTGCCATTATTGGGCTCATACTATAATTATATTTTGTGAAAGTTTCTACCATAAAGATAATATCTTTATGGTAGTTTTTTATAGTTTATAGATAGATTTAACTTATCTTTACATATAATGTATTTGTAAATTTTTTTTCGTTTTTTATAGTAACAATTTTACTTTTGACTATTCTTTGGATTTTATATTAAAAACTATCGATGCAGTTCCTCAATTGTGTTATAATAAATACAGAAATCGTAAATTTTCGATATATTAATATTACAGTGTATTATTAGATACTATTGATAGAGTAAATTGATCCACTACATCGATATGTAAATTAATACACTAAATCGACACGTAAATCGATATATTAAATCGATATATTAAATTGATATATTAAATCGATACAGTATATAGATATTCAAGTGAATAAATGAGGAATTACATATGAATTTTGAAGAAAATCAAGTGCCAGAGGCGATTCTGGACAAGCTCATAAAGGTGTGCACTTGCCGTAGCATTACGCGCAAAACGATTAAAAAAGCCATTTTAGATGGTGCTCATACATTTCCACAAGTAAAAGAAGCAACTCGTGCTGGCACGGGCGCTTGCGGTGGCAAAGGCTGTGGGCCTCGTATCGTAAAGCTCTTAGCGGAAATGAAAGAGCAAGGCAAAATTTAATTTGCGAAATGTAACATACACATTTTATACATCCAAAATGTAAGATACATAGTTTACACTCCAAAATGTAAACTATAATGTTTACACAACAAAAATGAAACATATAAAGATTGTTATTTGATTCTCTCAATGGATATACCCGTTGGGTTTTCGAGTAACAATCTTTTTGTTTTGTAAGATGCATGTACTATACTGCTGCTTGTCGTGTATTGATTATGTTGGGCTCGTTTATATTTTTTGATATACTATACATATTACTTTTTAGAGATTTAAGGGAGGTATGCATGTTTCGACGTTTCGTAGCAGCCACTATGATTGGTGCATTAGCAGTCACAACGGGTTGTGGCTTACATAATCCATTTACTTCAAAAGCAGAGCCTGTGACCTATGAGTCTGTGGCACAAAGCGAGCTTTCACCAGAGCAAAAGGTGGACAAGTTAGTGGCTAATATGTCCGATGCAGACAAGGTGGGCCAATTGTTGATGATTGGCATTCACGGCAAGATGTTGAATGATGATGCTAAATTCATGCTCAACGAGTACCGCGTGGGGGGCATCATTTTGTTTGATCGAAATATGGAGTCCAAGGATCAAGTTAAAACGCTCATTGCAGATATTAATAAGGCTGGTAAAAGCGCCGGTTTAACGCCATTGTTCCTCGGCATCGACCAAGAGGGCGGTGCAGTAGCGCGCATGGATGATAAGCTCATCAAGGTTCCTCCCGCTGAGGAGGTAGGCAAAATGCCCGTTGAGCAAGCTGTATCCTTGGCAAAACAGTCTGGTGCAGAACTAAAAGACTTGGGCTTTAACATTAATTTTGCTCCTGTGGCGGACTTAGGATTAACCTATGGTCGCTCTTATAGTACGAGCCCTGATGAGGTCGTTCGCTATGCAGGGGCCGTTGGCAAGGCTTACGATGAAGCGGGCTTGTGGTATTCCTATAAGCACTTCCCAGGCATTGGTAAGACCGATGTAGACTTGCACGCAGACACAAGTATCGTTCCTGCCTCTAAAGAAACATTGCTTTCAGAGGACACAAAGGTATTTATAGACCTTATCAAACAGTCCAAACCGAATACCTATACAATCATGGTGTCTCATGCGATGTACCCACAAATTGATCCAGACCATCCAGCTAGTTTATCGAAAGCAATCATTACCGATTGGTTGCGCAAGGACATAGGCTATAATGGCGTTGTGGTAACGGACGATATGGACATGGGGGCCCTTGCAAATCACTATACTTTTGGCGATATGGCGGTACAATCCATCCTCGCCGGCAGTGATATCTTGCTCGTATGTCACGAATACGAACACATGCAAGAGGCTTATAACGGCCTTATGAAAGCCGTGAAAGACGGTCGTATCTCGAAAGAACGACTCGACGAATCGGTGAAACGGATTTTGCTTATGAAAATGAGCAAAATTTCTTAGGCTATTTAGTTTTATTAGCAGGAATTAATTAAGCGTATAACGAATATAGACAGTGGAAATACTATTCATTGAAATCGCATCTGAGTTGACACTTAATGGAGACAAACTTTAGAATCGTTACAATAGAAAAATATATAGTGTATACATAACGAGCTTTCAAGGATTTTATTAAACCGATAGAGAATTAATAGGTAAAGTGATTCTCTGTCGGTTTATTTTTTTATTGTATAGTTTGTTTTGTTAGGAGTGAGGTATATGGCTCGGAGAATAATGTTGAACGGCACGTCTTATTTTGGGCAAGGCGCGATTCAGGAGATTGTGAACGAAATTAAGAATCGCCATTTCAAAAAAGCCCTCGTTACATCTACGCCAGATTTATTTGAATTTAAAGTGGCTACAAAGGTTACGGATTTACTTGATGCGGCAGGTATTGCTTATGAAATCTACGACGGTATCAAGCCAAATCCTACCATCGAAAATGTAACGGCTGGGGGTGAGGCTTTTGTACGCGCGCGGGGGGCGCGCCACTGTTGTCTC
>CAJZEE010000007.1 GCA_915066865.1 uncultured Veillonella sp. | reverse complement strand
ACGGCGACCACCGAGATCTACACTCTTTCCCTACACGACGCTCTTCCGATCTGTTACAGGCGTTGACTTCGTAAAAGGCTTAGCTAAAGAAGGTCATCAAGATGTAGCACAAAGTATTTTGAATCTATTAAAACAAAAAATCTCCGGCGATTACTTACAAACATCGGCCATCTTTGACCGTGATTTCAACGTTATCTCCGCGATTAACAATAAAAATGACTATCAAGGTGCTGGCACAGGTTATCGTGTGGAAGGTGAAGATTGGGAACGCATTAAAAATATTCCAAACGCCATTGATCCACGGGATATATAAGGAGGTGTCATGATGGCTGAAATTAACAAAGATGTATTACGTTCTATTATCCTAGACGTTTTACAAGAAATGGGTGGTGTTCATGAGGCACCACAATTCAAGGCTAGTGTTGGTGAAAGCACAACATCAAGTGCGGCTCCTAGACATGAAGATCCAACTGGTGACGATAGCTGGCTCCAAACTGGTGGCCCTGCACAACCTGGTACAAGCGCAGATGAAGTAGTTATTGCTGTTGGTCCTGCCTTTGGCCGTAGTCAACGACAAACTATCGTTGGTGTACCGCATCAAGAAGTAATTCGCCAATTAGTAGCTGGTATCGAAGAAGAAGGTTTAAAAGCTCGTGTGATTCGCGTATACCGTTCCTCTGACGTAGCGGCCGTAGCTGTTGAAGGCGATTCTATTTCTGGATCTGGTGTATGTATCGGTATTCAATCTAAAGGTACTACTTTGATTCACCAACGCGATTTACAACCACTTTCAAATTTGGAATTATTCCCTCAAGCACCGCTATTAACAGCTGAAACATACCGTGCTATCGGTAAAAATGCTGCTAAATATGCTAAGGGCGAATCCCCAACACCAGTACCAACATTGAACGATCAAATGGCTCGTCCAAAATACCAAGCATTATCTGCATTGCTTCATATCAAGGAAACTAAGCATGTAGTAAAAGGTAAGCCAGCTGATGAAGTTCGTGTCACTGTATAAGGAGGTTTACTATGGCTAACGAATTAGAAGCCTTAATTCGGCAGATCGTATCTGAAATAGAAGGGGCAAAGGGAAATACCACACAATACTCTGCGCCTCATACATCATCTACACCTAATACAACAGTTGTAGATAGGGTGGTTACCATCGAGGATTATCCGATTGCTAAAAAACATCCAGAATGGATTGATCTTGGTCAAGGTCGAGACTTAAGCCATATTACGATGGATAACGTAATGGCCGGACATATTACAATGGACGATTTAAAAATTTCTCCATCTATTTTGAAAGCTCAAGGTCAAATTGCTAAGGCTGGGGGCCGAGATCAAATTGAACTGAACTTCTCTCGCGCTGCAGAAATGACGAAGGTAAGTGATAAACGTTTACTTGAAATGTACAATGCACTTCGTCCATATCGTTCTTCCAAACAAGAACTATTAGATATTGCTAGCGAACTTGATGGTTTAGGGGCTCCGATTTGTGCAAACTTTGTACGAGAAGCTGCAGAAAATTACGAACGTCGTAAAAAACTGAAAGGTGATAATTAACCTATAGGAGATGTCATTATGAAACGAATTGTTGGCATCGATATTGGAAACTCGACAACAGAAGCGGCCTTGGCTGAAGTGCATAGCAATGGTGAGGTGAAGTTCTTATCTTCTGCCATCGCTAGTACTACAGGCATTAAAGGAACACGCGAAAATATCGTAGGTCTCATGGATGCCCTCAAGTCGCTAATCAGGTCTGCTAATCTTACACTACGAGATATTGACTTAGTTCGCATTAATGAGGCTACACCAGTTATCGGTGATGTAGCCATGGAAACGATTACAGAAACCATAATTACAGAATCTACCATGATAGGGCACAACCCTAAAACACCAGGTGGTTTAGGTCTTGGTGTAGGGTATACCGTTCCTATTGAGCAACTAATCGATAAGCCACAAGGTCAGCCATACATCGTGGTAGCTCCAAAGATTATCGATTTTGAATTGGTAGCACAGCTAATTAATGCGTACTGTAAGCGAGGTTATGATATTCGGGCTGCTATACTTCAAGCTGATGACGGCGTACTCGTTAATAATCGATTAGATAACAAAATTCCTATCGTAGACGAGGTTGCGTATATCGATAAAATTCCAATGGGTATGCTCTCCGCAGTAGAGGTAGTAGAACCAGGACAAGTGGTATCACAACTATCTAATCCTTATGGGATTGCCACTGTATTTGAGCTTTCACCAGAGGAAACAAAGAATATTGTGCCTATCGCTAGAGCTCTTATCGGAAATCGCTCAGCTGTAGTCATCAAAACACCAGCAGGGGACGTTAAGGAGCGGGTAATACCAGCAGGATCCATCATTGTTATGGGGAATGATCGAACTGTATCCGTCGATGTATCTGCTGGGGCAGAGAGAATTATGGAAACCCTCGAATCTGTTCATCCTATCGATGATATCAGTGGTGAAGCAGGTACGAACGTAGGTGGCATGCTTGAAAAGGTTCGCCTCACTATGGCGCAATTGACGAATAAATCCCCGCAAGATGTATTCATCCAAGACTTGCTAGCCGTAGATGTAGCTGTTCCTATCAATGTAAAGGGTGGCCTTGCAGGTGAATTCTCTATGGAACAAGCCGTAGGCATTGCCTCCATGGTTAAGTCAGATCATCTACAAATGGAAATCATTGCAAAGCAGGTAGAAAAAGAGTTAGGCGTACCAGTTGAAATCGGTGGTGAAGAGGCTGAATCAGCTATCTTAGGTGCTTTGACTACACCGGGGACAGCAAAACCAATGGCCATACTCGATTTAGGGGCAGGTTCAACTGATGCATCCATCATCAACCAAGAAGGAAAAATTAAAGCCATTCATCTTGCTGGAGCGGGAAACATGGTAACGATGCTCATCAATTCTGAACTTGGTTTAGAGGATATGCATATTGCAGAAGCCATCAAACGAGATCCATTAGCTCAGGTACTTAGCGTATATCACATTCGTCATGAAGATGGAACGGTGCAGTTCTTTAATGAACCGCTGTCGGCTACATTGTTTGGCCGCGTTGTTATCGTTACTCCTGATGGACTTGTTCCTGTAGAGCGAGATATTCCGCTAGAAAAGATTAAAAGAGTTCGTCAAACCGCAAAGAAACGGGTATTTGTCACAAATTCACTCCGCGCTTTGGCATCTGTTAGTCCTACTCATAATGTGCGAGATATACCATTCGTTGTTATTGTAGGTGGCTCTGCATTAGACTTTGAAATTCCTCAACTCGTAACCGATGCACTTTCACAATATGCATTAGTAGCGGGGCGAGGCAATATTCGAGGCATTGAAGGGGCACGAAATGCGGTAGCAACAGGATTAGTATTATCCTATGCACAGAAGGGAGGCTTATGATGGATCAAAGCATCATCAGTAAGCCAACCATATTGCTGTATGCTACAGCACATATCAGTGAGGATATACTAAAACCCGTACTATATGGAATTGAAGAGGAAGGTCTACCTGTTGTCATTGAGTCCCATAGTGGTACGCATATGACATTGGCCGACCTAGCATCTCGTAATTCGGCGTTATCTGTTGGGATAGGCGTTGATGATGAGGCGATTGTGTTGACCTATAAAAACATACCAGCTCATCAATTTATTTATCGACTTACGGGCTATGCTCAATATCCAGATAGCTTGCGCACATTAGGTGTCAATGCAGCTCGCCTTGTAAAAGGTAATCCATTCGCTTCTGATGAACGATTGGAAGTGGCCTTTTAAACACAATGAAATTGAGAGGTGGTGCATATGGCTATTTATACGAAAACCGGTGATGCAGGTACAACGGCTCTCTTTGATGGCACTAGAGTACCTAAGAATTCACTTCGTGTGGACACATATGGAACCTTTGATGAATTAAATGCACAGGTTAGTGTTTGTGAGAAATTAGTTATTTCACAGGACAATAAACATGTGCTTCACACATTACAACATCAGCTATTCCGCTTATGTGCGGAGGTAGCAACACCTCATGTTGAACATCTTAGTGAAAGTAGTAATTTGATTTCACAACAAGATATAAGCGAATTGGAATACATGATCGATGACTATACGAAGCGTTTGCCACAGCAACATAGCTTTATATTAAGCGGTAATTACTTATCTGCTGCAGAGCTTCATGTAGCGCGCACTATATGTCGTCGAGGGGAACGATTACTCATTAGTTTAGGTGAGGTAGAACCAATTCGCGATGAGGTTCGAAAATTTATAAATCGATTATCTGATGCTCTATATATCATGGCTCGCATGGAAGACTATGTGCAATTTGTAGAAACAATTGTAGAACGCGTAGCAGAACGTGTTAAGAACAATCATGCAGAAGTACTGGCAGAAACGAAGCGGAGCTTATGGGATATGGAGCATACTACTGAAAATGGAGTTAGTTATATGGCAACTAGAACAAAGCTAGAACAAATTATGACGAAACTTTCACAAACCGCCTTGGACTATGCTCAGTCCATAGGCGTACCTATTGTTGTATCTATTGTGGATGCAAAAGGTGTATTAATGTATTTCCATCGTATGTCAGATGCATTGCTCATCAGCAACGATATCGCACAGGCAAAGGCGTACACAGCAGTGGCTCTCAAAGCGGCAACTCATGAAGTACATCAGAGTGCACAGCCTGATGGCGATCTATTCAACATTGAATCCATGGTAAATCGTAAAATCTGTACCTTTGGTGGAGGTTACCCAATCATCATCGATGGCGAAATTGTCGGTGGGTTTGGTATTAGCGGTGGTACCGTGGCAGAAGATATGGACATTGCATCTCATGCATTACAATCTTTGTTAACTCGATGAGGTGAAGATAATGGACGTAACGCAAATGTATATTAGTGAGTTTGTTGGTACTGCCGTTTTACTCGCATTTGGTAATAGTACAAATGCATCGATTTTGTTAAAGAAAACCATCGTTGGTATCTATGGTACTAACTGGTTACACATTATTTTTGGATGGGCCTTTGCAGTAACCTTCGCTGTGTATATAGGAATTACACTAGGTGGACCTGGTCATTTGAACCCTGCCGTTACCTTTGCTCTTGCAGTAGCAGGTATCTTTCCATGGGAACAAGTAATTCCGATGTCTATCGCTCAAATTGCCGGCGCTTTTGTAGGTGCTACTATTGCAGCAGTATTCTATTATCCGCACTTCAAGGAAACAGGCCCTGATGAAGGTAACTGCGTAGGCATCTTCGCGACTGGTCCAGCTATTGACCATAAACCTTGCAATTTGATGTCTGAAATCATTGCTACCTTTATGCTCATTCTAGCAACCCTTTGCTTGGGCAAGATGGCAGATGGCTTAGCTCCAGTGGTTAATGGTATCCTCATTGCATCCATCGGTATGTCCTTTGGTGCAACTACAGGTTATGCGTTAAATCCAGCTCGTGACTTCGGTGCTCGCCTGGCATATACTATTTTGCCTATTCCTAATAAGGGAACGGCGAATTGGCAATATGCATGGGTTCCATTTATTGGTCCATTGATTGGGGCTGGTTTAGCAGTAGTATTTTTTAAATTAGTGGCACCTTAAGAGAAATCTATATTGAGCGACTAGCATGTATAGTCCGTGTCACTATATGAACTGTACATTTTGTATTAGGAGGAGATTATATGGCCTTTCAAGAGGTAATTGATGCTAAACAACGCATCATCCAAGAATTTGTACCCGGAAAGCAGGTTACTATAGCCCATGTTATTGCTAATCCTAAGCCCGATTTGTTTAGAAAAATGGGGCTTGAGGAAAAAGGCCGCAATGCCATTGGAATTCTTACAATCACACCTGGCGAAGGGACCATTATTGCAGCCGATATAGCAAGTAAGTCTGGTGACATTGAAATTGGTTTCATCGACAGATTTTCGGGAGCACTTCTCATAACGGGAGATGTATCTGCTGTTGAATCCGCATTGCAGAGCGTTATTGAAGGCTTGCAACGCATATTAGGATTCTTCCCAACGGATTTAACAAGATCCTAATGAAAGGGTAATTATGAGTACCGAAAAGAAAGAAAAACGCATCCTTCTCGTAGGGCGCAGCGGATGTGGTAAGACCACATTGGCAGATACGATTACTCATGGCTCTGCAACGTATCACAAAACACAAGCCATAACTCGAGTGGGTAATTTTATTGATACCCCTGGGGAATACATGGAAAATCCTAATTACTATCGAGGAATTATCTTGCACGCCTATGATGCGGATATAGTGATTTTTATGATTCCTGCAGGCGATAAAACAACAATATTCCCACCTAGCTTTGGGAATTCTTTAAACCGAGAAGTTATCGGTGTTGTGTCAAAAGTTGATACGGGAAAAGATGTGGAGGCGCCTCGCCGCAATCTAAAGCTAGCGGGAGCTACTAAGATTTTTGAAATATCCGTTCACGATCAAGAATCGTTAGATCGTTTATGTGACTACATATACAGTTAGTTGAAAGAAGGTTTTTCCATGGACAGAGGTTTTGAAGAACAACTTAATCAATTTATTTTAAATAAGGCGATCATTCCAAAAAGCTTAGGTCTATGGGAACGATATTTCAAAAAGATGTGTCTTGCTTGGCAAGAAATCCGGCCTGAGATTCATGTACAACATATTATCTTTTCTGCAGATAACGGAATCTCCGTAGACGGACTGATCGGTTATAACTACGAAATTACTCGTAAACAATCTCAGAATATGATTGATGGTAAAAGCGCAGTTGCCAATTACTGTATCTTTAACCATATTCCTTACGAAGTAGTAGACGTTGGTATTGCGTGCCCTAAAGGTATCGGGATAGATCGAAAAGTTAGTCAAGGTACAAAAAATATTTTACATGGTGCCGCTATGAGCGGCGAAGAATTTGATTTAGCATACCAAGCTGGTTACAACCGCGTTATATACTATGCGGAATCGGGAATTAATCTATTTTCCTTTGGAGAAATGGGTGTTGGTAACACGACTACGTCAGCAGCTGTCTTGAGTGGCCTTACAAAGCTAGACCCACGTATAACCGTAGGTCCTGGGTCCGGTCCTGAAGACGAAGCGTACATGAATCAAAAACGAGAGTTTGTACGCACCGCACTATCTCATCATAAGGGACACTTAAATAGTCCCAAAGAAGTAATTAGCCGCGTAGGTGGCTTTGATATAGCCGCTATTACAGGCGCTATGGTAGCTTGTACAGACCTACATATTCCATTTGTAATCGATGGATATATTACAGCAGTTGCCATGGCTTGTGCTACGCAAATGAATGGAGACGCTCCATTATACGGTATTCCATCTCATTATTCTCGCGAGGTAGGAATGGCCGCAGCATTGGCTTATGCAAATATTCGTCTTGATGAAGTTCCAATCCATGGACAAATGGCATTAGGTGAAGGTACAGGGGCTGTACTTATGGTACAGTTGCTTAAAACTGCTCACTTTGCCTTTATGAATATAGGTACTATGGTGGAACTATTAGAAAAATAAGTTTGTAATCATTATTCTATATTTCGTAAAAGGAGAGAAAACAGATGACACAAGAAGCATTAGGTATGGTGGAAACTAAGGGTCTAGTAGGCGCTATTGAAGCAGCTGATGCAATGCTTAAAGCAGCTAATGTGGAACTCGTGGGCAATGAAAAAATTGGCTCTGGTCTCGTTACTGTTATGGTTCGTGGTGATGTAGGTGCTGTAAAAGCTGCTGTAGATGCAGGTGCAGCTGCTGCTGAACGCGTAGGCATTGTTATCTCTACTCATGTAATTCCAAGACCACATAAAGATGTAGAAGGTATTTTACCAACAAAGGGTGAATAATTATGGCCGATACTAAAAGTATGGTAGATGAGATTTTAAAACGCGTGTTGATGCGTATCGATGGTACTGACTTAAGTAAAGCAACAGGCGCAACAGGTAATGCATCATGTGCTTCGTCACCTGTAAGTTCACCTACTGTAAGTCAATTACAAACTTCTATGATTACTGAACATGTAGGTAGCACTACAACAGGCGATACAATTGGTCTCGTTATTGCCAATGTAGACAGTCAAGTATTGGAAGCTATGCAGCTCACTAAGTCATATCGATCCATCGGTATCTTAGGTTCACGTACAGGTGCAGGGCCACAAATCATGGCCGCTGATGAAGCTGTAAAAGCGACGAATACAGAGATTGTTAGTATTGAGTTTGCCCGTGATATGAAAGGTGGCGCCGGTTCTGGTTCCCTTATCATATTTGGCGGCGATGATGTATCTGATGTAAGACGTTCTGTAGAAGTAGCATTGTGTGAATTAGAACGTACCTTCGGCGAGGTATATATGAACGAAGCTGGTCATGTGGAGGTTCAATATACAGCTCGTGCAGGGGAAGCATTAGTTACAGCTTTTGGTACACCAGAAGGTAAAGCTTTTGGTTTAATCGTTGGGGCTCCAGCTGCTATCGGTGTAGTTATGGCGGATACAGCCGTTAAATCAGCTAATGTAGATGTGGTAGGCTATCGCTCTCCATCGAACTCCGCTATGAGTAATGAGGTGATCCTACAAGTTAGTGGTGATTCTGGCGCTGTTAAACAAGCTGTAAAAGCAGCACGTGATGTGGGCTTAGCTTTATTAGAAACTATGGGCGAAACACCTAAGAATAAAGGTAATGCTTACATTGTCTAATGAATGTTGCTTCAAGAAATATACATTCGTTATAAATACTTAATACGTCGAAATAGATGATACTTTCACAATGTGAATAGGAGAATTCATAATGGCAGAACTAAATGAACAAATGTTACGGGCTATCATTATGGACATAATGGATGAAGTAGGTATGCTCAAGGATGAGCCTGTTCAGGCGACACCGAAAGAAGAACCTAAAATAGAATCTCAAGAACCAGAGTTAAAAGATTTGATTCGTCAAATGTTAGTAGATATGCAACGTAGTTAACGTTATAGGAATGCATGAATCCTGTGTGCGAATCATCAACAGAAATAGACGTCGGGAGGTGGCATAGTGAAAGATTCACTAGGGTTACTAGAAGTAGCTGGTTTACTAGGGGCTATCACCGCATCAGATGCAATGGTTAAAGCTGCAAATGTACGGTTGATAGGAATAGAAAAGGCGAGAGGCCTTGGCTGGATGACAGTAAAGGTTGCCGGTGATGTAGCAGCTGTGGAAGCGGCTGTTCAGACTGGTGTGGCTCTTACAAAAGGAATGAACCTGTATGTAGCTCATAAGGTAATTCCACGACCTGCAGAAGGTTTAGTAGAATCCTTTAATGATGATTTTACAGATAAGCCTGCTAAGGTTTCTGATGAGACACAGTTAACTAAGGCGAGTGCTGGTGTTCAAGAAACTAAAGAAGTTATAGAAACTGAACCAGTCAAAGCTGAAGTTACAACTTCTAAAACAGAGAAACCCCAATTAGATGAAAAGGTTGTTGAAGCGTTAGATGAAATTGTATCTACTATCATAGAACCGAAAAGTTCTAAGTCCACAAGTACAAAGAAAACAACACCAAAGAAAAACTCTAAAAAGAAATAAAGTAGTAAAATTTAGTAAATAATAAAGGAGATTATCATGAATAACGCATTAGGCATGGTAGAAACAAAAGGTTTAGTAGGCGCAATTGAAGCGGCTGACGCAATGGTAAAAGCAGCTAACGTTACATTAGAAGGTACTGAAAAAATTGGTTCCGGTCTTGTAACTGTAATGGTTCGCGGTGATGTAGGCGCTGTAAAAGCAGCGGTTGATGCAGGCTGTGCAGCAGCACAAAAAGTGGGCGAAGTAGTATCTACTCATGTAATTCCGCGCCCTCATAGCGACGTAGAATTAATCTTACCTAAGAAAGGATAATAGCTTATGGATCGGGAACAGATTCGTGCTATCGTACGAGAAGTGATCGAAGCCATGTTCGAATCGTCCATTCCCGTAGGTGTGAGCAATAGACATGTCCATCTATGTCAGGCGGACTGGGATGTATTATTCCCGAATCAGGCTATTACTAAGAAAAGTGACTTAAAACAAACTGGAGAGTTTGCTTCAGAACAAACCGTTACTCTGGTGGGGCCTAAAGGGGTCATTCAAAATGTCCGCGTACTAGGTCCTCTTAGAAAACAGTCACAAGTGGAGGTATCGTTGACCGATGCTCGTACATTAGGCATAAAGCCTCCTATTGTGCTATCTGGTCATTTAGAATCAGCCGTAGAGATTACTCTATGTACTGAAAACGGGGAAATAACAAAACCTATTTGTATTGTTGCAAAGCGACATATTCACATGTCGCCGGATGATGCAAAACGGTTCCATGTAAACGACGGTGATAGCGTTAATGTTGAACTTCAAACGCCAGAACGCACCACTGTATTTGGTGATGTCATCGTTCGAGCCGTACCTGGTTTTGTCCTAGAACTCCATATTGATACAGATGAGGCAAATGCTGCCAATGTACAAGGTACAGTGATGGCGAGAATTGTACAGTAAAGTAGGTGATACGATGAAGGGTTTGAAAAAGGCAAATAATACATTGCAAGAGTTCTCTGATCTCGTAGAGTCCAAACAAGTGAGCTCTCATAATCAAAAAAATTTGCGTGTAGGTATTGACCTTGGTACATCATCTATTGTCTTATCCGTAGTTAACGACAAAGGTAAACCTATATATGGCACCTTTGAATACAATGAATCTATTCGAGACGGCCTTGTAGTTGACTATGTGGGAGCTGTTACAATTACGCGAGCGTTAAAGGCTAAGGCAGAGGCAGCCTTAGGCACAGAACTTGTATATGCCGCAGCAGCTGTTCCACCTGGAACGATAGGCAAGAATAAAGATGTAGTAGGTCACGTTCTAGAAAGCGCCGGTTTTGAAGTAACTTGTATTTTAGACGAACCTACCGCTGCTGCTAATGTGCTAGGCATCACCGATGGCGCTGTTATCGACGTCGGTGGTGGTACTACAGGCATAAGCATTTTAAAGGATGGTCGAGTTGTATATACCGTAGATGAGCCTACAGGGGGTACCCATATGAACCTTGTTATTAGCGGGGCCTATGGAATCTCCATCCCTGAAGCGGAGGCTTATAAGCGGAATGAAGCAAATAAACGCGATGTATATGCAACCATACGGCCTGTTGTTGAAAAAATGGCAGCTATTTCTAAGCGTGCGTTACAAGAGGGTGGTTATGAAAAAGGGACTCCTATTGTTGTTGTAGGTGGTGCTTCAAATTTTGAGGAGTTTACAAAAACTTTCAGTCAATATATAGGATTACCCGTAGATAAGCCGCTATATCCAGAATTTGTAACGCCCTTAGGAATTGCCATGGGAAGTGAGCATTAATATATGGATGCATTAGTTAAACTGGTGCTAGAACGCCTAGAAAAGCGCATGACATCCACTGCTACATTTATGGTCACAGAATGCAATAGCTATGATGAACATATATTGTTGCAGAATCAACTCATTTCTTTTGCTGGTATAGATTATGGTCATATACGAGAGTTAATGAGCGATACATTGGTGCCTTGGGTAGCCTGTTTGCACCGTGCATTAGCTTATGACTGTGAGGTGACAATACGCCTCGCAGTCCCTGTAACCTCATTGATGAATCCATCAGTTATTCTAGATTGGCCTATCAAATTTCTAGATAAATTTGGTCGTCCTATATATACCAGCCATCAAGGCTGGATAACGGCCTCTTTTGTAAGAGCTTGTGAATGTCAGTCTATTATCGTCATATATAGGGGACAACGGTTTACCATGGCTGCTCGAGATGAAATTGAGCGCTTACGTATCACAATAATTGAAGGGAACGAGAAGTATGCAAGTCGGTAAAGTAGTGGGTAGTATCGTATCTACTCAAAAGCATGAATCTCTAAAGGGAATGAAACTGATGATGGTAGATATTCTCGATGGAGAACAAGAGTTGACGGGGCGCATAGAAATCGCCGTCGATACAGTATGTGCTGGTGAAGGTGAATATGTGCTTCTAACTCGAGGCTCATCGGCACGGCATATTTTCGAAGATGATAAAGGCACCGCAGTAGATTGCGCTATTGTGGGTATTATTGATAGTTTTGAAAAATAATTGTATAGGAAATAGCTGGTGCCAGAGTTAAACCTAGTTATTGTGTCACATCATGAATATATCCTTGATTGTGTACACTGTTAGTTGACATGGTCATTGCATCAGCAATGCAACCTATATGGAGGTTCATGGTGGAAAACAATACACAGTTGAAAGAAATGATCCGCTCCATGGTTATAGATCTATTACAGGGACAAAAGCAAGAAGTAGCCTCATCACAACCTGTTAAACAAGCGCCTAGGGGACAAGTTGAACCAGGTGTATTTGATACAGTTGATGATGCAATTCAAGCAGCAAAAGCAGCGCAAGCGCGTTTTGAAGATCGCACCTTGGCAACTCGTGAAAAGGTAATAGCAGACATCCGTGCTACTATGCGTCCACGAGTACAAGAATTGGCTCAAAAAACTGTTGAAGAAACAGGGATGGGGCGTGTTGCAGATAAAGTACTAAAATTAAACCTTACACTCGATAAAACACCGGGTGTAGAAGATCTCGTTACCGAGTGTGAAACTGGTGATAATGGCATGACATTGTATGAACTGTCTGCTTATGGTGTCATCGGGGCTATTACACCAAGTACAAATCCAGCAGAAACGTTAATATGTAATACTATCGGCATGCTAGCAGCAGGGAATGCAGTATTCTTTAGTGTACATCCTGGTGCTAAGCATCTCAGTCGATTGCTAGTTAGTGAACTTAACCAAATCATTGCTAAATCGATTGGCATTGAAAACCTTATCGTTACACTTCGTGAACCATCTATTGAGTCTGCTCAAGAGATGATGCTACACCCAGATGTGAGCTTATTAGTTGTTACTGGTGGTCCTGGCGTAGTAAAACAAGCGCTTCAAAGCGGTAAAAAGGTTATCGGTGCAGGTGCTGGTAATCCACCCGCCTTTGTAGATGAAACGGCAGATATTAAAAAGGCCGCCCAAGATATCGTGCTCGGTGCTAGCCTAGATAATAATATCCTTTGTATCGCCGAAAAGAGCGTCGTTGCTATGCGCCAAATCGAGCCACAGCTAGTTCAAGAAATGGTAAAAGCAGGATGTGCCCTCATTGACAATCAACAAGATATTCAACGCCTCGTAGATTTAACAGTCTTACCAAATGGGACACCAAATAAAAAGTTCGTCGGTAAGAATGCAAGTGTTATTCTTGATGCGGCACATATTCCGTACAATGGTGATCCACGGTTGATTATCATGCGCACACCAAAAGACCATCCATTTGCAGTCATTGAAATGTTAATGCCTATTCTACCTGTTGTAACGGTAGATAGCTTTGATGAAGGACTCGATGTATGCTTGATGTTAGAAGCAGGCTTACATCATACGGCAACAATGCATTCCTTAAATATGGAACGCCTCAATCGGATGGCCCGTAAAATGAAAACTTCCATTTTTGTTAAGAATGGCCCATCCTATGCCGGTCTTGGCTTTAGCGGTGAAGGTACGACAACCTTTACAATCGCTACACCTACTGGGGAATCCACTACATCGGCTCGCTGCTTTGCACGCCGTCGTAGATGTTGTTTAACAACAGGATTTAATATTCGATAGGTGGTGAGCATATGAATAAATGGACTTTTCCAACCCAAATTTATTCGGGTACAGGTTCGTTGAATCGTCTTACAGAATTTAATAATGAATCTATCCTTATCATATGTGATCCATCTTTAAAAGACTCACCAAGCCTTACGTATGTGATGGGGTTAATGGATAGTAAAAATAAGGTGACTACATATACAGATGTAGTACCTGATCCACCCATAACTCATGTAGTAAAAGGCATTGAATTTATAGAAGGTATTAAACCGACTGTTATCATCGCTATTGGTGGTGGATCCTGCATCGATATGAGCAAAGGGATAGCTTATTTCGGTCGTAAGTTAAAGCATATGGATATTAAATTATTCATCGCCATTCCTACTACAAGTGGAACAGGCTCTGAAGTAACTTCCTTTGCTGTTCTTACAGATAGTGAAACACAAATTAAGTATCCTCTTGTAGATGATGCGGTATTACCTGATGAAGCTTTATTAACGCCATTATTTGTAAAAACATCTCCACCTAGTGTTACTGCATTTAGTGGTATGGATGTACTCGTTCATGCTCTAGAAGCCTATGTGGCGACTGCTGCAAATAACTTCACCGATGCATTGGCACAACAGGCGACCGAGCTTGTCTTTACATACTTACCAAAATGTCATAAGCCAACAGCTACAGAGCAAGACCGCATGTCTATGCACGAAGCATCATGTCTTGCAGGGCTTTCCTTTAATAAGGCTGGCTTAGGTATCGTTCATGCCATGGCTCATCAGTTGGGAGGACAATTCCATGTGCCTCATGGGCTAGCTAATAGCATGCTCTTGCCGTATGTAATTGCATTTAACTGCTCTCATAATCAAGAGGTAGCAAAGAAATATGCAGCATTATCTGCGAAATTAGGCTTTGCATCACATAAAGCATCTGAAAGTGACAAATTAGGAGCCCTGTTAGAAGCGATTATAAAGTTACAACGTACTTTGGAATGTCCTATGACACTAACAGAGTTTGGAGTAGACAAAGCTACATCCGGTGAAAAACTTATGCTCATGGCTAGCAGAGCATTAGAAGATATGTGCTATCGCTTTAATCCATACCCAGCAAATCAGGATGATCTTATTAGTTTGTATGAAAATGTTATGTAATTTATATAGAGTAAATAAACAAATTACAAAAAATATAATCAGTAATGTAGAAAAAAGAGACTTTAATGGTTTCATTGAAGTCTCTTTTTTATTAGGCATGATTACTTATTTATTTGTATATGATCGCTTGATAGAAAGGAAAACATTGTATCTGTTGGATTTAACGATGTATGTATCTATCTCTTTATATATTACTGTAGTGATGTGCTATTAGATATACTTTTTTTCATTTTAGAATGATATAATATTTTTTACATCCTATAACAATCTAGAGTCGTTATTCAAATTTAGTCATATTCTATATAACTCATTGGAATATAGAATAACATAGATTTTATCTACATTTGTTGTATAATAAAGATAGGATATTTAAAAATTTAGATATTTTGGTGAAAGTATTATATTCTTATCTAATTTAATTTTTATTTTAGATGCTTAGTACAGTATATATGTTGTACATATTACATGTGAGACTTTCACAAAAATAAGTATGGTCACTTAGGTGGTCATACGGTCGTTAAAAAGAGAGGTATTTATGCAGCACATGCTACGCATGGGGATTGACGTGGGGTCTACAACGGTTAAAGTTGTATTATTGGACGAACACGATAATTATTTGTATAAAAAGTACATACGCCATTATGCAAACATATTGGACACAGTATATACCTTGCTACAAGAGGCTCAAGTTGGTCATGAAGACGCTCTTGTTCATGTATGTATTACTGGTTCTGGTGGGATGGCTATGGCCGAAAAGGTGCGCATCCCATTCGTACAAGAGGTGATTGCTGAAACGCGAGCTGTAAAAGCCCTCTATCCAGAAACAGACGTTATCATCGAACTTGGTGGTGAAGATGCGAAGGTTACGTATTTAGGTCAAACTGCGGAACACCGTATGAATGGTTCCTGTGCTGGTGGTACGGGTGCTTTTATCGATCAAATGGCGACCTTATTGCAGACAGATGCATCTGGTCTTAATCAATTAGCCATGAATGCTGATACGATTTATCCAATTGCGGCACGTTGTGGCGTATTTGCTAAAACGGACGTACAAGCTTTGTTAAATCAAGGCGCATCTCATGAAAATATTGCAAAATCCGTATTCCAAGCAATTGTAAACCAAACGATTGCTGGCCTTGCATGCGGACATAAAATCGAAGGTAATGTAGCATTCCTTGGCGGTCCATTGACATTCTTATCCGAGTTGCGCCAATGCTTCTGCGATACTTTAGAGTTGGATGAAGCGCATCGCATTATCCCTGAGAATGGTGAGTTGTTCATTGCTTTAGGGGCGGCATTGATGAAAGATGAGTGCCGTGAGATCACTGTTGGTCAATTGACAAAGGAAATCGGTGCACTTATCGGTATTCCTATGGAAGCTACAGACCGTGTCGATCCGCTATTTAAGAATGAACAAGAATTAGAAGAATTTCGTGCTCGTCACGCTAAGGCGGTAACGCCAAAGGCGAATATTGAGGATGCTCAAGGTCCTTGCTATCTTGGTATTGATGCTGGTTCTACTACGTTAAAGGTAGTACTCATTAATAGTAACAAGGAAATTATCTTCTCCCACTATGGTCCTAACCACGGTAAACCATTAGAAAAATCTCGTGAAATTATTGAGCAAATTTATACATTATTGCCTAAAGGTGCTTATATTGCACACTCTGGCGTAACCGGCTACGGTGAGGCCTTTCTTAAACGCGCCCTCGGCATTGATATAGGCGAAGTGGAAACGATGGCTCACTATCGTGCGGCTCGATTCTTCTGTCCTGATGTATCCTTTATTTTGGATATTGGCGGTCAAGATATGAAATGCTGTAAGGTTCGTGATGGGTATATCGAAGATATCGTGTTGAACGAAGCTTGCTCCTCTGGGTGCGGCTCTTTCATTGATACATTTGCATCCGGTCTACGAATTCCTATCGATCAATTTGCAAAGGAAGGGCTATTGGCGCCTATGCCAATCGATTTAGGCTCTCGTTGTACCGTATTTATGAACTCTAAGGTTAAGCAGGCTCAAAAAGAAGGTGCTACGGTACAAGATATCGCGGCAGGTCTTGCTTATTCTGTAATTAAAAATGCCCTTTATAAGGTTCTTAAGGTGAAAGACCCTAAAGAATTAGGCGATCATATCGTTGTACAAGGCGGTACATTCTATAACGAATCCGTTTTGCGTGCCTTTGAGAAATTGATGGGCGTAGAGGTGATTCGCCCCGATGTATCTGGTTTGATGGGTGCATACGGTATGGCTCTTCTTGCAGCGGAAACGGCGGAAGAGTTGCAAAAGGGTGAAAGTACATTGCTAGATAGTGAAGGCCTTAATTCTTTACAAGTATCTACGACAATGCGCAATTGTGGTCTTTGCCCAAATAACTGCATGCTTACTATCAACGCTTTCTCCGATGGTCGTACGTACGTAACGGGCAACCGTTGTGATCGCGGTGCTGGCGATATGATTCAAGAGAAACGTAAGCCAGTTCCTAACTTGGTAGATGTAAAATTACGTCGTTACTTTGATTACTACTTGAAGAAAAACATTCCAGAGTTTGAAGGCAAAATGCGTGTAGGTATTCCTCGCGTTCTCAACATGTATGAGGACTTCCCATTCTGGTTTACATTCTTCAATAGCTTGGGTTATGAAGTAATCCTTTCAGATTATACGACTAAGGATCAATACAATAAGGCTATTGATACGATTCCATCCGATACGGCTTGCTATCCTGCAAAAGCTGTACATGGTCATATTCGAGACTTAGCGAATGCACAGGTAGACTTTATTTGGTACCCTTGTATTCAACATGGCCCTAAGGAATTTAGCCGCGACAATAATTACCATTGTCCAATGGTTATTTCCTATCCAGAACTTATCAAAAATAATATGCAAGAGGTTTTGGGCGATACTCCGTTCCATGCACCATTCTTGCCACTAGCTGATAAAAAATCCCTTGTTCCGGCCCTTGTGAAAGCATTGGATTTCTTAGGCTTAAAGAAGAAGGATATTGCTAAGGCTGTAGACCTCGCTTGGGAAGAGCAGGAAAACTGTAAAGCGTCTTACCGTGAAACGACAAAGAAAACTGTGTCTCGCCTCGTGGCAGAACAAATTCCGACAATCGTATTGGCTGGCCGTCCATATCATTTGGACTCCGGTATTAACCACGGTATTCCTGAACTTATCACATCTCTTGGCATGGCTGTTCTTACAGAAGATGGCGTTGCACCATTAGGGAATGAAATCAAGCATTTACGCGTTGTAGACCAATGGTCCTACCATAGTCGCCTATATCGTGCCGCTGAATTTGTAAGTAGAACTGAAGGATTCCAAATTGTAGAGCTTAACTCCTTTGGTTGTGGCCTCGATTCCATCGTAGCAGATCAGGTAAAAGATATACTTTCAGCAAATCACAAAATCCATACCTTGCTCAAAATCGATGAAGGTACAAACCTTGGAGCCGTGACAATCCGTTTGCGTTCCTTGCAATCTGTAATGGAACGTAGCTTGCGTCGTCATCATAATCCTGAGGCGCCGGAAGAAGTAGTGGTAGAAAAATTACCAACTTACGATTACAATCGCGTTGTCTTCACAGAAGAAATGCGTAAGACTTATAAAATCTTGGTGCCACAAATGTCACCATTGCATTTCAGCCTTTTAGAGCCTGTTCTTCAACATGAAGGTTACAATTTTGAAATGTTGCCAGCTCCAACACGCGATGATATTGAAGTGGGCTTGAAATATATCAATAATGATGCATGTTACCCAGCGATTATCGTTGTAGGGCAACTCATGTCCGCACTGTTATCCGGTAAATATGATGTAGATAAGACGGCTGTTATCATCTCTCAAACTGGTGGTGGTTGTCGTGCTACAAACTACATCGGTTACTTACGTAAAGCATTGATTGATGCAGGTATGAAACAAGTACCAATCCTATCTCTCAATGCGAGTGATATGGAACGTCAACCAGGCTTTAAGTTGACAAAAGGCTTTTTACATCGCATGATTCAAGCCGTTGTATACGGTGATGCGCTCATGCAATGTGTTCTTGCCACACGTCCATACGAGACAAATCCTGGTTCTACCGATGCACTATGTGATTATTGGATTAAAAAATTACGTGATAATATTACATCTGCCAGTCTTCGACAATATAATAAGTACATCAAAGAAATCATCCATGATTTTGATAACTTGCCAGTTAATAAAGATGTACAGAAACCTCGTGTTGGCGTCGTAGGGGAAATTTACGTTAAATTCCATCCAAGTGCTAACAATCATATTAATGAGCTTATCGAAAAGGAAGGCGGCGAAGTCGTTACATCTGGCTTGCTAGATTTCTTCTTGTATTGTGCAATGGATAGCACATACCGTGCTAAGCACCTTGATGGTACATGGCTATCTGGCTTCTTCGGTACATTGGCTCGTGAAGCCCTTGAGCTCTACCGCTTACCATATGCAAAAGCCGTAGCAGCGTCAAAACACTTTGACCCGCTACAACGTATGACAGAAGTAGCAAAAGAAGCAGCTCAATTCATCGGACTTGGTAACCAATGTGGTGAAGGCTGGTTCCTCACAGGAGATATGATTGACCTTATCGAAAAAGGAGCTAAACAAATCGTATGCTTACAACCATTCGGCTGTTTACCAAACCACGTAACAGGTAAAGGCATGGTGAAAACACTATCCGCTGCATACCCAGACGTGCGAATTGCAGCTATCGACTACGATCCAGGCTCCAGTGCGGTAAACCAAGCAAACCGATTGAAACTACTACTATCGACAATGTTTGAATAAGGGTGCTCTGTTATATTTTCAATGGGGCCCCGTGACAACTACATAACACTAGTATAGAAAAAACACAGCCCTCTCTTGGCTCAGTACGGCGCTACGCTTCGTAAAATCGCTGCAGAGAGGGCTGTGTTCTTTTCTATATACACCTGTTATGAAGCGGTCCCATTGAAAATATAACTAGTGCAGTGGGGAGAAGTTGGGATGGAATTTAGTGAATAAGCGATAAGGTCCCTTACATTTTATAATGGGGCCCGAATACAACTGCATATTACTAGTATAGAAAAAATACAGCCCTCTCTTGGCTCAGTACGTCACTACGTTCCGTAAAATCGCTGCAGAGAGGGCTGTATTCTTTTCTATATACGCTAATTATGAAGATGTCCCATTATAAAATGTAAATGATTCAATCTACTGTATATCTAATAGCTCCATCGTTTTTTTATCTCATTATTCACAAAAAATTCGCAATACATCTAACGGAAAAAGAGGAGAGCGGGCTGTGTTCTTTTCTATAAACGCTCGCTATGAAGATGTCCCATTGAAAATATAACTGGATAGAGGAGGGGGGAGAAATGTGGAGATGTGCCTATGGCACATCTCCTTTCCCCTACAATCAGTTGTGTAGGTAGTTTTCGTTATTATGCCTAGGTTTTTGTAGAGTTAAAGAATTAATCTATTTTGAAATATGCTTGTAAAGTCCTACAATGGGACGCCTTCACAGGTAGTATTAATATAAATAAGATCCCCCTTTACGAAGCGATTTTACGAAGTACTGAGCAAGGAAAGGGGGATCTTATTTATATACTAATATTATTCTGTTGTAGTCGGGCCCCATTGTGGGGCTCATACAAATGTATAAAAGAGATTATTCTTTTTCTACCAAACCATATAGGCACAATAAGGAAAGCACTGCACATACTAGCATTGTAATCCCCATGGGAATCCCCGTATATTCCCCACCAATCCCAACGAGTGGAGATACGATTCCTGCAGAGAACATGCTAGCAAAGCCAAGTACTGCAGAGGCACTTCCAGCCATTTTACCGTATTTAGCCATTGCCATAGAGAAAGAGGCAGAGCCAAATAGGGATACTGTACATACGGTAAAGAATAGAATGGCCGTTACAGGAATAAGTGGCCATTCGAAAAGCATAGCTATTAAGAATAGCAGGGAGCCGATTGTTAGTTGCCAGAGGGCAAATGTTAGTAATTGTCGAACTGTGATTACATTACTTAATCTAGCGCTTATGGCACTAGCTAAGATAATACCACAGCTATTGATACCAAAGAGATAGCTAAATTCTTGTGCAGATAGTTGGAAGATGTTTTGGTATACAAAGGATGAACCTGAGATATACGCAAAGAATCCACCAAAAGCAAAGAATTGGATTAGTGTTTGCCCAAGGAATCGCTTATCTTTAATAAGTGTAATGTAGTTCTTTGTAGCAGTTGCAACGCCACCTGTAACGCGTTTTTCTTTAGGTAAGCTTTCACGGAAGAGAAGAGATCCCACTAATAGAATAGCAGAAAATATTGCTAAAATAACGAAGATAACGCGCCATGTAGTGAATAGTAATAGTTGACCGCCGATGAGCGGAGCGATTACTGGCGCCAAACCGTTAACCATCATGAGCAATGCAAAGAGTTTAGTCAATTCTTGACCAAATGCAAAATCTCGAGCGATGGCCTTAGCAATTACAACGCCCACAGATCCTGTTAAACCTTGTAGAAATCTTCCGAGTAAAAGTATTTCAATGCTTGGTGCATAAGCACAGATTATGCTAGAGATAACGCAAAGTAAGTTGCCTGTTATAAGAGGCAACTTGCGGCCCATAGTATCACTAATAGGACCTCCAAATAATTGACCTAATGCAACACCAAAAGTCATCACACCAATGGTCATTTGAATATTTGATGCAGATGTATTTAGTTCACTAGGCATAATTGGTAATGCTGGTAAATATAAATCTGTTGCAAGTGGTGTGATGGCTGTCAACAGACCAAGGAATACTACTAAGATGAAAGAGACCTTAGCAGAATTTTCTTGAGTCATAAAACCCTCCTATACTAAAGTGAGAAAAATAAAAGTCTGCGAATCGCACTTCGCAGACTGCATTTAATTTTTTCTATTTGATACGATGTATTTTACCATGATTGAGAAAAAATATCTATATGAAATATTGAGTTTGCTATATCTCTATTTATAGATTACAATTAGTATATTAATTATATCTAAAAATATCAATGTGTTTATTGGCGATGGGAGAATTATATGAAATATTAACTAAAAGGTTTTGTGTTAGCTGCAATAGTAGTAATCGGGACAGCTACGGTTTCATCTGTAGAAGCAATATCATTAAACCATGTTATATGTAGTATTCTCATATGTGGCAACAAAAAAGAACAGCTCGTGAAGAGCTGTTCTTTTTTTGTTACCAGTTCTTAGAAGAAAAAGTGGTGAATTTCATGGATGAAATGTTGACCGAAGAAGGAAATACAACCGTGCATTACGATGAATACAATGAAGTATTTGAAGGCACTGTTCATGATAACGCTTGCTTCGATTTCATGTTCTAGTTTATGAGCTTCTTCAGCACTGATTTCTTTGTGGTTTTCTAGGTATGCTTTCAAAGCAGGCCCTACGGCACCAATAGAAATCGCGATGGATTGTGGGGACAACATTTTGCCGATACCAGCTGCACCGGAGTTAACTGCTGCCAACCAGAAACCAAGGTCTTCGAAGTTTGTAGGATCTAAGCCTTGGGCTGCAGCAATTTGAAGTGGGCCAAACAATACGTTGGAGTTTGTACCAGAACCAGTCAAGAAGGCACCTAACGCACCTACGATAGGTGCGAATAGAGGGTACAATGTACCTGTACCAGCAACCATTGCTTTTGCAATATCTGCAGTCATACCAGAGTAAGTCATCAATTTAGCTGTCATAACAACTGTGATGATTGTAAGGTATGTGAATTTCAAGTTTTTAACTGTGCTACCCAATGTACCGAAGATTTCGCCAGCTTTTGCTTTTTGGATGAAACCACCAACAATACCAGCGATAAAAATCATAATACCAGGAGTTGCAATCCATACGAATGTGTAAGGTTTTGCACCAGCACCTTGATAAATAGGTACAGATGTTTTAATGGACGCAAGAGGACCATTAATTGCAGGGAACAATTTAGAAGTTAATAACAATAATACGAAGATTAAGATGAATGGCATTGCAGCTACAAGGCCTTCGCCACCAGAAACTTTAGGGACTTCGCCAGTTTGTTTAACTGCGTATTTAGGATCATTAGGAGGCATGATTTTTGCACAACCAATGATAACTGCCATGATAACGATGGATGCAGAAATTACGGATAATTCTGGACCCATTACAGCGTTGATTACAGTTTCAGGAACTGCTAATGCTAAACCAGAAAGTAATGTTACAAGGAATACGCCTTTTAACGCTTTAATACCGCCACCAATAATCATAACAACAAAGAATGGAGCGATAAGGTTAAGCAAGAACAATTGTACGGAAATGAATGTACCTAAATGGCTTGGATCAAGGTTTGTTAAGGATGCCAATGTAGTTGTTGGAATCCCGATAGAACCAAATGTTGTTGGTACGGAGTTTGCAACGAGACATGCGATGATAGATTTAAGTGGGTCAAAACCTACGGCAACCATCATAGCTGCAGGAATTGCAACGGCAGTACCGAAGCCAGCCATACCTTCCATGAAGGCACCAAAGCCCCATGCAAGTAGTAATGCAAGTACACGAGTATCAGATGTTACAGAAGAAAGCATGGTTTTAATAGTTTCCATTGCTTTCGTATGTACTACCAAGTTATAAACGAAGATAGCAGCTGTAATAACTAATAGGATTGGCCAGATTGCCAATGCGGCACCTTCAAGGGCACCAGTGACCATAATAAATGGGTCAGCTTGGAATGCTGTAATAGCGATAATGAAAGAACCAATCGCAGCAACACTTGTTGCTTGCCATGCAGGTAATTTCAAGATGGATAACGCTACAATCAACCAAATGATTGGAGATAGCGCTAATAGAACGGTGATAGCACTCATTTCTAAGATCATCCTTTCAAGTAAAACAAAAATATATGCTCAACAGGACGACGTAGTTTAATCAATTTAATTGATGAATAAATCGCTATGATGTTAATTTGTAAAAGTTCAGTTAAAATAAAAGCTTACAATAAAATAACAGATATACTTATCATAAAAATTGATATAGTACATAAAATTTTTTAACCTCATAGCCTATGAGGTTAAAAACATAAGAGAGGGGACATAAACAGTGTTTATGTCCCCTTCTGTACTAACTACAAGTCCTTGTTAGGGCCATTACTAAGTTTAGGTATTAGTAGTTACCTTTGAACATTGTAGCAGGAGCTTCTGGTACATAATCGCCGAAGTAGGATTTGAAGTCTAGACCTAATTCATTGCAAAGGTCTTGAACTTCAAGCATTGTACCGTTAAGTACAGGGATGCCTTCAGCTTTAACTTTTTCAACGGATTCATGTTCTTTTTCGCCATGAGTATAGATACGATCTTGACCTTGAGCTTTAGGTGCTTCACGTAATTCTTGTAAGAATTGGGAGAAGTGTTTTTTGATTTCCGCAGGGTCACCGAAGAATTCAGGGTTGATAGCCATGAAGCCGTGGCAGATATTGGATTTACCACCAACCATACATTTGTTGGAAGTACCACCTTGGGACAAGATAGAGGAGAATAATTCAGCAATCATGCCGTTACCATAACCTTTGTGGCCCCCAAGAACTTCTGTAGCACCACCTAAAGGAAGGATACCGCCGCCTTCATGACGGGAGATGTTGCCCAATACTTCAGCTGCATCAGTGGAAGGAACGCCGTCTTTATTAACAGCCCAACCATCTGGAGTAGCTTTGCCCATTTTATTGTACATTTCAAGTTTACCACGAGTTACTACTGTAGTGGAGCAATCGAAGAAGAAGTCAACAGGATCAGCTGGTACAGTCCAAGCGATAGGGTTAGAACCAAGCATAGCTTTACGAGCATATGTAGGAACCATGATTGCTTCGGAGTTTGTACAAGAGAAACCGATTAAGCCTTGGTCGGATGCCATTTTAGCATAGTAACCGGCGATACCGTAGTGGTTGGAGTTACGTACGGATACGATACCAACACCGGATTTTTTAGCTTTTTCGATAGCCATTTCCATAGCTTTATGACCCAATAATTGACCCATGCCGTCATGACCGTCGATAACTGCAGAAATTGGAGTTTCTTTTACGATTTCAGGTTTAGCGTCGATTTTAATCAAGCCATTAGTGATACCTTTATGGTAACGAACCATACGTTGCATACCATGGCTTTGAATACCGAACAAGTCAGAAGTCAAAAGTACGTCTTGGATGATGTCAGCTTCTTTTTCGGAGAAACCAAATTTTTGGAAAGCGTCCATGCTCAATTTTTTTAGTGTTTCATAAGGGAATAACACAGTGTTTTTTGCGTCTGCCATCGTTAAAACCTCTTTTCAGAAAATATGTACCTGATATAGCTACTTCACATTAGATAACCATGAATTCAAAATGATTTCTTGTGAGTTCTATATCCTCTCAAATGACACTGTCAGTATAGCACAGAAACAAGTGAGATTGAATAGTCTTACAGTCTGAACGACATTACTAAATACGCATACGTACCGGTGATTTTTGTCACATAATCTATACGACACTATTAAAATGTCTGATTATACCTAAAACTATATGGTTATGACTTTTAGTAATGATTACATGATTTTTTTGAAGAATTTTGGTATTTTTATAGAACTTATTAGTATATCTGTTTAGGCATTGGACAAGAATGATAATGGATAGATATCGATAAAACTTGAAATGTCTAACTATATATATCAAAATAAATGATGAGGTCATAAATGTAATGTGATAATCGAATGCATTGATATACATAAAATAATCATTTCTAAAACCTTTTTAATTCAGAAGATGTGCAAAAGGTTATACTTATACGAGTCATACTATAATATAATATAAATATACATCCTATAGTTTATACAATTTATAAGCGAGGTGCTTATTATGAAAGAATATAAATCTGTATGCCCATACGATTGTCCCGATGCATGCGGTCTCATTGTATCAGTCGATAATAATAAAGTAATATCTGTTCGAGGGGATAGAGCACATGCTTTCACAAGAGGTACACTATGCCCTAAGATGGCACATTATGAAAAGGTAATCCATTCTCCATTGCGCTTGAAGTCCCCTATGAAGCGTGTCGGTAAAAAGGGAATTGGTGAAGATCAGTACACTCGTATTAGTTGGGATGAAGCCCTTGATGCAATTGTCAATAATTTCAAAGAAACTATTGATACTTATGGCAGTGAAAGTATTTTGCGTTACTCTTATGCAGGAACAATGGGGGTTATTCAGAGTCCTGCAGCAGATTATTTTTTCCGTTGTATTGGTGCTACAGACCAAGATCGAGGTATTTGCTCTCCTGCTAAACAAGCGGGGTTCCGTTCTGTTTACGGTGATACCTTAGCGATTAAACCACAAGAGGCGCAACATAGTGATCTTATCGTCTTGTGGGGGATAAATGCGACAGCCACAGATGTTCATATTTTACATGATGTGAACATTGCGAAAAAGAAGGGGGCTCGCGTTTGGATTATCGACACTCATAAAACTTATACTTTTAGCCAAGCTCATGAACATATTTACGTTAAACCAGGAAGTGATGGGGCACTAGCTTTAGGGATGCTCCATATCATTCATCGTGATGGCTTGGCAGATATAGATTTTATTAAGAAGCATGTCCAAGGCTACGATGAGTTGGTAAAAGAGGTGTTGCTTGACTTTACGCCGGGAAAAGCGGCTGAAATTTGCGGTGTTTCTGTGGAGCGGATGACTGAGTTTGCTCATGCTTATGCAAAGTCAAAAGCGCCGTTTATTCGTCTCGGCAGTGGACTATCTCGATATGGCAATGGTGCTATGACATGCCGTGCTATTAATGCCTTGCCTGCTGTGGTTGGAGCATGGCAATATCCTGGGGGTGGATTGTTGTCGAGTGCTAGTGGTAGTAAATTTATTGGCAAAGATGTGATGCAACAGGCTCATGTTCATGCGCCAGCTAAACGATTGATGCCTATGATTAAACTGGGTGAAATGCTTATAAACCCTGAAGGAACTAAAGTTCATAGTTTATATATCTTCTCTTCAAATCCGGCTATCACAGCTCCTGACCAGAATGTTGTACGTAGAGGGTTGATGCGCGATGACTTATTCACTGTGGTACATGAGCGTTTCTTTACGGATACTTGTAAGTATGCTGATATTATTTTACCAGCCACAACATCTGTGGAGCATGATGATATTTATAATTCTTATGGTCATTACACAATTGGGACGGGTTACAAATTGATTGAGCCAATTGGTGAATCTCGTTCCAACTGGCAAGTTATTGCTGAGTTAGCAAAACGCATGGGGTTGGAGGATGATTTTTTTGACCTTAGTGAAAAAGATCTTATTGAACAAATTGTGCGGACTTCGAGTCGTATATCCAAGAGGGACCAAGAGTTGATTTTAAATGGTGAGCCTGTGGAGATGACGGTACCTGAGAGTTATAAGATGGATTTCAAAACACCGTCTGGAAAAATTGAATTATATAATCCGCAGGATGTAGAACCATTAATTCGGTATATGCCTCCATATGGTGATAATGCACCGTTTTGGCTTATAAATGGTAATGATATTCGAATTTTGGACTCTAGCTTCTGCGAATTAGACTTTAATGATCCTGAGTTGATGAAACTTCGCATCCATCCAGAAGATGCAAAAATGTATAACATAAACGATGGTGCTGAGGTAGAAATCTATAACGATCGTGGCAGTGTAAAAATTAAAGCATACTACGACGATGAAGTACAGAGAGGGACATTGGTAACACTAGGTGTATGGTGGCAATCTCAATCGAGTGATCCTCACGTGGCAATCAATGCGCTTACCGCAGCTCGTCCTACCGATCAGGGATGGGGGAGCACCTTTTATGATGTACAAGTTCATATAAGAAATCTTTTGTAGTGAATGACCAATTAATAGTCTGTAATGATTACTGTAAAATAGGAATTTATCTACTTATTTCTATAAGTAAAAGTTAAAGTCTGTTACTTATGGGAATAACTCTATACGGATATAGAATAGTGAGGATATTTTTCTTGTATACCCAAGCCCCTTTAGATTATAATAGTAATATTATTTTTATATAACCTAAAGGGGGTTACATTTATGAATGGTAACGATAATCTGTCGACCCGTGCTTATCTGGCTATAGGCATGATGTTATTTGCCCTATTCTTTGGGGCAGGGAACTTGATCTTCCCAGCGGCCTTAGGTCAACAAGCTGGTGATAATGTAGGTTGGGCTTTGCTTGGCTTTGTGTTAACTGGTGTAGGACTTCCACTCTTAGGTGTTGCAGCAATGGGCTATTCTTCCTGTAAAGATGTTGAAGAACTAGCAAGCCGTGTTCATCCGATTTATGGCTTGTTGTATACTATTTCTCTTTACTTGAGTATTGGTCCAATGTTTGCGACGCCGCGTACTGGTACTGTAGCTTATGAAATCGCAATTAAACCTTTTGCTGAAGGTTTAAGCATGAATATGGAACCAATTTTCTTGGCATTATTCTTTGGTATTTCTTTGTGGTTATCTATTAGTCCACAAAAACTTGTTAACCGTATCGGTAATATTTTGACACCAGCTTTACTTCTTGTAATTCTGTTGTTGATTGTTAAATCTTTTATTACTCCACTTGGTGGGTATGCGGCACCACAACCGGCATATGGTGATGCACCAACGGCTGTGTTACAAGGCTTCTTAGATGGCTACAATACAATGGATGCCTTAGCTTCCGTAGTATTTGCTATTCTTGTAATCGATTTTGTACGCCTCAGTGGTGCTACATCTCGTGCTGTGATTACAAAAACAGTAATGGAGGTAGGTGCAATTGCGGTAGGCCTTCTTGGTATCGTGTATGTATTTATCGCTAATATTGGTGCTACAAGTGTTGAACGCTTTGGTTTGTTCGAGACAGGGGCTCCTGTATTGTCCGTAAGTGCTAACTATTTGTTTGGTGAGTTCGGTCAAATCATCTTGGCTATCATCGTGCTGCTAGCTTGCTTGTCTACAAGTATTGGTCTTATCACTTCTTGCGGTACGTATTTCCACAAGCTGACTCCAAAGATTAGTTACAAATTATATGTAGTAATTTTCTCTCTAGCGGCCTTTGGCCTTAGTATGTTTGGCTTGAAAACAATCATCAGTGCAGCAATCCCTGTGTTGATGCTCTTGTATCCGTTGACTATCGTAATCATTTTGTTGGCACTTCTTCATAATGTGTTCGGTGGTCGTCGTTGCGTATATGCATGGACTGTAGCGTTCACAATGATCTCTGCTCTTATGACTGGTCTTGAGACTGCAGGTATTGCACCTATAGCTTTGGAACAGCTCTTTGCTCAATATATTCCATTCCAAAGTGCTGGTATGGGCTGGGTAAGCTTTGCGGTATTAGGCTTTGTTGTGGGTCTTATCCATAAAGGTCTTGCTTCCGATAATAAGTAATAAAGATAAAGGCTCTATGCTTTCATTTTGTGAGAGTATAGAGCCTTTTTATGTTTTGATTGTTGTCATATAAAATTGATTTTGTGTGTAGAAGTTTCTATAATAAGGATAAATAAGGATATAAATGATAAAAGAAGGAAGGAAATTTTATGCGTAGTACTCATTGTTTACCTAGTTATAGTTTTGGAGGTCATGATGTATTTGACGCTATTCCAAAGTTTACAAAATTATATGGCAAGTCTGTAGCTATCATCGGTGGCGAAACAGCTCTTTCTAAAGCTTTGCCACACATTCGTCCAGTGCTTGATAAAGCGGGGATTAAGGTGCTAGATATTATCCACTTTGGTGGAGAGTGTACTTTTGCTCGAGGCAAGGAAATTGCACAAATGGCATCTGTAAAAGATGCGGACTTTTTGTTTGCTGTTGGTGGTGGTAAGGCCATGGATACGGTAAAAGTAGTAGCTATAGAGTTAGATGATAAACCATTCTTTACAATTCCAACCATTGCGTCTACTTGTGCGGCAACGTCAGAAGTGGCAGCTGTATACACGGCAGATCATACTTTTGATGACGTAGCTTTTGTAAATCATCCTCCTGTGCACTGCTTTATTGATGCTGATATTCTCGTAGAAGCACCAAGCCGTTACTTGTGGGCAGGAATGGGAGATACTATTGCAAAACACTATGAAACTCATCTTTCTGCTCGCAGTCGCGAGCAAGACTATAATACTCAGTTAGGCCTTACTCTAGCTTCTATGTGTAGTGAACCAATTTTAGCACATGGTATACAAGCCTATAAAGATAGTCAAGCTAATAAACGTAGTGATGCCTTTGATACCATTGCTATGACTGTTATCTTTACTACCGGTGTTGTATCAGGTTGTGTTCCTATGGCATATAATAGCAACATGGCTCATGCTGTATGTTATGGCTGTGTTACTAATAAAGAAACAGAAGAAAATCATTTGCATGGTGAAATAGTAGCTTATGGCTTACTTATTTTGTTAACCGTTGACCAACAAATGGATGAGTTACAACGGTGGTTGCCAGTATATCGCGAATTAGGTTGGCCTACTAAACTTTCACAATTAGATCTTACTGCATCGCATATTCCTCGAATTGTTGAAAAGGCTACATCTGTTCATGATATTGATGTATCTCCATATAAAATTACAGCAGATATGTTGACTAAGGCTATTCAATATATGGAATCTCTTGATTAATATGGTTTGTAACTATTTGTGTATGTTATGTGATGAGGTTATAAATGCAAGAAATTGTAAAGGGTGGCTTATATCGTCATTTTAAAGGCATGTACTATTACGTGTTAGATGTTGCAACTCATTCGGAAACGAGTGAACAGTTCGTGGTATATCAAAAATTATATGATCAACGTGACTTATATGTACGACCACTAGATATGTTTTTGAGTGATGTGGACCATGAAAAATATCCAGATGTAAAACAAAAAGAACGGTTTAAGTTAATGAGTGGACGTGATTAGGAGGGGCCGTGGAGCAGAAGTTTTTCTTTTTCGATATTGATAATACTTTAGCTGTATGGCCTGAAGGTAAAATCCCTGAAAGTGCTCAATACAGTTTAGATGAGTTAAAGCGTCGTGGTCACCGTGTAGCCTTAGCAACTGGTCGTATTCAAGTGGATGCTAAGCGTTTTGCAGAGCAAGCGGGCCTTACTGATTTTGTAGCAGATGGTGGTCACAGTATCACTGTTAATAATGAATTGGTATCTATGATAGGTATGGATCGTGATGCATGTATTAAATATTTAGAGTATTTAGAATCACATAATATTCCTTGGGCCGTAACTGACCGCAATAAACTCGGTCGTATTACGCCGTATAAGGAAATTTTAGAGTGGCATCCCAATTGGGATGTGTTTAAAACAACTGTAGACCCTAATTTTGATTTTCATAGTGTTGAAGAATTTTATAAGATTTATGTGTTTTTCAAGGAAGGAGAGGAAGAGGAGAAGGATATCGAGCATATGACACATAAGCTCATTCGTTATGGTGATGGCTGTGTTCTATATGAGCCTATGGAAAAGGCGTTGGGTATTCGTAATATGCTTGAACACTTTGGAATGAAGCCAAATCAAGCTGTTGTATTTGGTGATGGGTATAATGATTTGTCTATGTTTAGACCTGAGTGGTTAAATATTGCTATGGGTAATGCGCGCCCTGAATTAAAAGCAAAGGCTGATTATATTACTACAGACTGTGATAAAGATGGCATTTATAATGCGTGTAAGCATTTTAAATGGATCGATTAATTATTGATAATTCCTCTAAGTTAGGTGAAGCTTATATGAAGATTTATTTTTGTAGCTGTGGCTACAGAATTGGTGTAGTATAGTTAGTATAATGCGCTTAGTTCAATATTCATGTGTTAAAAGGAGAAGAGAAGATATGAACAATAAACGCAGATTATTTTCAACTTTACTTTGTGTAGCAGCATTGACAGCAGGTTTATTTGTTTCTGGTTGCGGCAGTGATAAAGCGGGTGGCATTGGCTCCGTAGTCTCCTCCGTAGTTGATGGCGGTAGCGATGAGAAAGCAGCTGCTAAGCTTAATACCCTTATTGATGCAACAAATCGCTTCAATGGTGACAATGCTACTTGGGGTCAAAACTATGCAGACAGTTTGGCTAAATTAAAAGGTGGTTTCCAAGAAGGTGCTATTGGCCGTCAACCTCACTATGATACTTTAAAAGAAGCTTTGGAACAATCTAAAAAAGAAGGTTCTACGTTCAAAGAAGTTGATACAGAACGCGATAATGTATTAAATGTTCTTAATGAATTAGTACCAACATTCAAAGATTTGAAAGCTTATGATGATTCTAAAGCTTACATGAACGATGGTGGTGCTAAAGGTAAAGAACTAGCAGCTAAATACGTAGCACAAGTAGAAAAATTTGATGCAGCTTATGCGAAGTTCAATGATGCTCTTAACAAAGCTAACACTGAACAAACTAAGAAACAAATCGAAAAATTGAAAAAAGACGGTAAAAAAGGCTATGCAGCAGCAATGGAATCTACGCTTCGCTTGACTACTCTTGTAGAAAATGTAGAAAAAGCTCCTAAAAATGCAGACAAACAAGCTGTAGAAAAAGAACTTAATGAAATTCAAACATTGCTTAAGAGCATAAATAATGATCGTGGAGAAGTGCTTGTTAACTCTTATAACTCTGTAGTTGGTTCTGTACGTCAAGTACTTACTGATGCAAATGAAAACAATCTTAACGACATGATTGAGAATTTCAATAATTATATTGAGTCTTATAATAATACAACTCCAGACCAATTTGACTCTAAATAATCGAATTAACTAAGTGATTAGTTGAGGCCTACAAAAACAGAGCTCCTTTGAAGCTCTGTTTTTTGTTGTTATATTATTTTTTTATATTTTTAATCTCAATAGCGCCATAATATGATATACTAAAAAAGAGCCGCTCATGGGTTGAGCGGTTTTTCTATGTAAATTTTAAATCTACATTTAGTTAAATATAATATTAGTATTTTGGGGGACATATGAACTGGAAACGCTTGGCTTTATGCGCAATGTTGGGGATTACAGTACTTAGTACAACAGCATGTAGTACCAAAACTGGGGAGCAACCACAAGGTAATACTGTGAAAGCAGAAACTGTGGCGATGCCTAATTTTACGAATGCGCCAATTGCAGATGAATATGCTATTTTTGATACAAACTATGGTCAATTTAAGGTTCGTTTGTTAGGGTCTAAAGCGCCGATTACGGTCAAAAATTTTGATTATCTCGTGAAAAAAGGCTTCTATAATGGTGTGACATTTCACCGTGTTATCGAAGGCTTTATGATTCAAGGTGGAGATCCTGATGGCACAGGTGCTGGTGGCCCAGGCTATACAATTCCTGATGAATTCTCCAATGATTTACACTTCAATAAAATGGGCGTTCTAGCCATGGCTAACCGTGGTCCTAATACAGGAGGATCTCAATTTTTTATTACCTTGGGACCTACGGATTGGTTAGATAATAAACACACCATCTTTGGTACTGTAGTACAAGGCATGGATGTAGTTGAAAAAATCGGCAAGGTTAAAACCGGTCGCAATGATAAGCCAGTAGAACCAGTAATCATCAATACCATTACATTGGAGCCGATTACTGATGATGCGAAAAATGGCAAATAAGAAAAGTACTTCTCAAGAGTCTCTTTCTGGTGAATGCGCATCTACACAAGAGGTACAAGGTATAATTGTAGATTGTGATACAATCTTGAACGACGCTAGTGTTCAAGGCGATGAATCAAAAGAAATGCACTATATTTACTTAGTGCGTTGCTCTGATGATTCTTTGTATTGTGGATGGACTACAGATCTCAAACGTCGAATAGATGCTCACAATGGACATATCCCAGGCGGTGCAAAATATACGCGAGGACGTCGTCCTGTGACCTTGGTATATGCTGAAAGCTTTCACCAAAAACAAGAAGCACAACGCAGGGAATATGCTATTAAACGGATGACGAAGACTAAGAAATTGAGACTCATTAAGGGTGCAAAATAGTCCTTGATTATGGTATAATATGATGATTAATTACTACCACGGAGGTTGAAAATGAAGCGGGTTCTAGTGTCCGTAAAGAGTGTACAACGAGATATGGATGGCAAGGATACCGTAGTGGAACTGATTTCCCCAGGTACGTCACATGAAAAAGGTAATGCTCAATATGTGCGTTATGAAGAATCTAGTGTGACTGGATTGGATGGGGTTAAGACGACCATTAAAATTCATGATGATTCTATCGTGTTGCTCCGAACAGGGGCTGTCAATATGCGTCATCAATACGTCCGTGGTGAAGAACGTGAAGCCGTATATGAAACACCATATGGTGATTTACATATGGCTGTAAATACTCATGAATTAACAGTAGACTTTCATGATGGCGTAGGTCATGTTCATTTAGGATATGATATTTCCGTTGAAGGTGAATGGCAATTTTATAATCAGTTAGATATAGACGTGCGGGAGGATATAGAGCATGGACATGAAGGAAATCCTGAAATCGGGGATTGAACAGGCATTACAAGATACGATTAACAGCGGTGATTTGCCGGCTGGGGAATATCCAGAAATCGTTCTCGAAGTGCCACCTCAAAAGGAATTCGGTGATTTTTCTACAAACATCGCTATGCAATCCGCTCGTGTAGCTCGTCAAAATCCTCGAGCCATTGCTGAAGCTTTGATTAGTCATATGAATTTTGATTGGCTTGAACGTGCTGAGGTTGCCGGCGCAGGTTTTATTAATTTCTTTTTGAAATCTGATATGGTGTACGATACGTTAAAAGCCATTTTGAATGCTGGTACTGAGTATGGTGTTCAACCATTGCGTGCGCGCGATACAATTCAAGTAGAGTACGTAAGTGCAAACCCAACAGGTCCATTGCATGTTGGTCATGGTCGCGGTGCTGCGTACGGTAGTGCTCTTGTAAACTTGTTACGTGCAGCGGGTTATAATGTACAATCCGAGTACTATATCAATGATGCAGGTAATCAAATCGACAACATGGCTATTTCCATTGAGTACCGTTTCCAAGAGTTACAAGGTGCTACATTAGTATTCCCACCTAAACGCAATGAAGACGGTTCTATGCCTGAGTTCGATATTCCAGAAGGGGCTTTAGTGTTCCCTGAAAATGGCTATCGTGGCCCAGATATTATTGAAACAGCGAAAGCGATTGCAGAACGCGAAGGCTTTGATAAATTAAATGCTATGAACGAAGCAGATCGTGTAGCCTTGTTTAAGGAAGAGGGCTTAAAAGAAAAATTAGCTCGCTTAGAGGAAACATTAAGAAACTTCCGCGTTACTTTTGATAATTGGTTCTCTGAACGTACAGTTCATGAATCGGATGAAATTCATCATTCTGTAGAGGCTCTGAAGGCCCTTGGTAAAGTCTATGAAAAAGATGGTGCATTGTGGTTAAAATCCACTGACTACGGTGATGATAAAGACCGTGTAGTTATTCGTGATAATGGGGTTCCTACGTATTTAGCGGCAGATATTGCATATCATCGCAATAAATATGATCGTGGTTTCAAGGAAATGATTGATATCTGGGGCGCTGACCATCATGGCTATGTATGTCGTGTAAAAGCGGCTATGGCGGCGTTTGGTTATGACCCTGATAAATTAACCGTATTGTTATTACAAATGGTAGCATTGTTCCGTGACGGACAACTTGTTAAATTGTCTAAACGTAGTGGCGATAGTGTTACATTAGATGAATTGATCGAAGAGGTTGGCGTAGATGCGTCTCGCTATTTCTTCTTGATGCGTTCTTTGGATAGCCAACTTGATTTTGATATTAACTTGGCAAAATCTCGCAGTAATGACAACCCAGTGTATTATATCCAATATGCTCATGCTCGTATTCACAGCATTTATAACCAAGTGCGTGAAGCTGGCATTGCATTTGGCAATTATAGTGAAACTGATTTCACAACGCTTACAAGTGAAATGGAATTAGAATTAATTAAGAAATTAGCTGAATATCCGGAAGAGGTCGTTCAAGCTGCCGAACATCGTGCCCCTCATCGTATTGCTCGTTATCTATATGATTTGGCAAGCATGTTCCATTCATTCTACCGTCAAGGTCGTATCATTGGCGTAGATCCAGCATTACAACAAGCTCGTCTTGGATTAATTACAGCGATTGCCCTCGTTCTTCGTCAAGGCTTGGGTATTTTAGGTATTTCCGCTCCGGAAAAAATGTAATAGGTGGGAGGCATCATGGCAACTAAGTATATTTTCGTAACTGGCGGCGTTGTTTCTTCTCTTGGGAAGGGAATTACAGCAGCATCTTTGGGTCGTTTACTAAAAAACCGTGGTTTCAATGTAACGATTCAAAAATTTGACCCATACATTAATATCGATCCGGGTACGATGAGCCCTTACCAACATGGTGAAGTATTTGTAACAGATGATGGCGCTGAAACTGACCTTGATTTGGGTCATTATGAACGCTTTATCGATATTAACCTTAGTAAACGTTCCAATATTACAGCTGGTAAAGTATATTGGTCTGTAATCAATAAAGAGCGCAAAGGTGATTATCTAGGTAGCACTGTACAAGTAATTCCACATATTACAAATGAAATTAAACAAAATGTTTACCGTGTAGGTAAAGAGGATAATGCTGATGTAGTTATTACAGAAATTGGTGGTACCGTAGGTGATATTGAAAGCTTGCCATTTATGGAAGCCATTCGTCAAGTGAAAAAAGAAGTAGGTCGTAACGACGTACTTTACATTCACGTTACATTAGTGCCTTACATCAATGCCGCAGGCGAGTTGAAAACAAAACCTACACAACATAGTGTAAAAGAATTGCGTAGCATTGGTATTCAACCAGATATTTTGGTATGCCGTAGCGAAAAACACATTTCTGATGAAATGAAAGAAAAACTTGCGTTGTTCTGCGACGTAGAACCAGAAGCCGTTATTGAAAACCAAACTTGTAGCTCCATCTATGAAGTGCCATTGATGATGCAAGATCAAGGTCTTGATGATATTGTTATTAAAAAATTAGGCCTTGAAGATCGTCCTTGCGATATGACTGCATGGAAAGAAATGGTTCATAAGATTTTGAATCCTAATAAAGATATTACAGTTGCTATCGTTGGTAAGTATGTAGCGTTGCATGATGCGTATTTGTCCGTAGTTGAAGCTCTAGATCATGCTGGTATTGCTACGGGTACTAAAGTGAATATTCGTTGGATTGACTCCGAAGAACTTGATGATACATCTGTAGATCCTAAAGAGGTATTTGAAGGTGTTGAAGGCATCATCGTACCTGGTGGATTTGGTTCCCGTGGTGTAGAAGGTAAAATTCGTACAATCCAATATGCTCGTGAAAACAATATTCCATATCTCGGCCTATGCCTTGGCATGCAGTCTGCAGTCATGGAATTTGCTCGTAACGTATGTGGCATGGAAGGAGCAACCTCTAGCGAATTCGACGAAAATGCTAAGTACAAAGTAATTGACTTGATGAGTGATCAAGTTGATGTAGATAAAAAAGGCGGTACGATGCGTTTAGGTATCTATCCATGCAAAGTGGAAGCCGGTACGAAAACTCACGAGGCTTATGGAGAAGATTTGATTTATGAACGTCATCGCCATCGCTATGAGTTCAACAATGAATATCGTCAACAATTGACTGATGCAGGCCTCGTAATTTCTGGTACATCTCCAGATGGCCGTCTCGTTGAAAGTATTGAAGTGAAAAATCATCCATTCTTCATTGGCACACAAGCACATCCAGAACTTAAATCTCGCCCAAATAATGCACATCCATTATTCCGTGGTTTCGTAGATGCAATCTTAGAACTAAAAAAATAGATTAAAGCGATGGAATCTATTTTATCTATTATAGGTTTATTTATATTAGCTGCACTCAAACTAGAGCAGTTTGTATATGGTAAATCGGGAAAAGAACAATCTATAACTGGTCACATAGCACGGAGAGGGCTTGCTAATATAGCGGGTTTAATAGCTTTTGATCACGCTACTGTGAACAGTAAGTCTGTTGTAGTATGTAAAAAGAAGAAAGATGCTCAGAAATGAGCATCTTTCTTCTTTTTTTTGCTTACATCGAAAAAAGTTGGAAAAATATATCGATAAATTTAAAAATAATGCTTGCAATATTGAATGATATTTGTTATTATATAGACAAAGATAGATATAGATGCGGTGTTAAGTACACCAATATAAATATATTCGTTACATATGGAACTCAAATAAGGAGGACATAACATGTCTATTATTGGTAAACAACTTCCTGAATTTACACTTGATGCTTTCAAAAAACCTGAATTGGTAAAAGTTAGCACTGCAGACGTGTTGGGTAAATGGTCTGTATTCGTATTCTATCCAGCAGACTTCACATTCGTATGCCCTACTGAGTTGGAAGACGTACAAAACTCTTATGCAGAGTTGAAAGAATTGGGTTGCGAAGTTTACTCCGTATCTTGTGACTCCGAATTCGTTCACAAAGCATGGTCTGATGCTTCTCCAAGCATTAATAAAATCGAGTACTACATGTTGGCTGACAAAAAACATGAATTAGCTGATTTCTTCGATGTATTCCAAGAAGAATCTGCTATGGCTTACCGTGGTACATTCGTAGTAGATCCAGAAGGCTTCGTGCGTACAGCAGAAATTCATGATATGGGTATCGGCCGTTCCGCTGAAGAATTAGTTCGCAAAGTACAAGCTGCTCAATTTGTAGCTAAACATGGCGATCAAGTGTGCCCTGCACGTTGGAAACCAGGTAAAGATACTTTGAAACCAGGTCTTGATCTTGTAGGTAAAATCTAATTAAGAAACTTATACTTAAATGCTAGAGTAATCTAGACAACTCCTCAAATGACATAAACACGGGCGCGCATCGTTTTCCTGACGATACGGTAAGTCCCAATACCAGATGAACCCTCTCCAATTCATCATGGTAAACCTCATATAACAAACTACAAACTATACGCAAAAGGACTGGCCTTCGGGCTGGTCCTTTTGTGTTATAAGATTATTCTTACTTCGTTGTGTTGCGAGTTAACAAAAGTATAATAACTTGAGCTTTCTACGAGGCAAGTTATTAAGTTAAAATATAGGATAAACTCAATAAATATAGGATGAGTAGATATCCCTTTATAAAAGTAGGAAATAAGTTCTTGCATTTTTATAGTGAGTGGTCTATAATGAAATTAATTCCTATTAATGTGAAAGGTTTTATAAATAGCTTTATAAATATAATATAAGCACTTTTTAATATGGGTGTGTTTAACACTAACGTTTACAAAGAAAGGCAAGATATATGAGGATTTCCACAAAAGGTCGTTATGCATTGATGGTTCTCATCGATTTGGTAGAGCAAGGGCAAGATAAACCAGTTTCCTTGCGATCTGTGGCAGAACGACAAGGCATATCTGAAAAATACCTAGAAGGTATCGTAGCTCGTTTAGGCGCTGCTAACCTAGTGGATAGTATCCGCGGTAAATACGGCGGATATCGATTGTCTAAAAGCCCTAAGGAGTACACAATTATTGAAATATTGCTTGCTACTGAGGAATCGATGGCTATCATATCTACCCTTGATGAAGGGGTGAGTACTGATACAGTAATCAACGAACGCACCGTTGGTTTCTGGGCAGGCTTACAAAACTATATTCATGATTATTTAGAAAACGTAACCCTACAAGATGTAATTGATGGGACTTACGCAAAACTTGATACAAAATATGATAATTGGGATGGTTCTATTTAATAAGGAGTGACCACTATGTCTAAAATTGCAAAATCTTTTGTTGAATTAATCGGTAAAACACCATTATTAGCTACTACACGTTTTGGTAAAAAATATGGTGCAAACGCTAATATTTTCGCAAAATTGGAATACTTCAACCCAGGCGGTTCCGTAAAAGACCGTATCGCAGCAGCAATCATTCAAGCTGCAGTTGAATCTGGTGAATTACAACCAGGCGGCACAATCGTAGAAGCTACATCTGGTAATACTGGTATTGGCTTGTCTGCTGTAGGTGCTGCGCTTGGCTATAAAGTTGTAATCGTAATGCCTGAAACAATGTCCATTGAACGCCGTAAATTAATGCTTGGTTATGGTGCTCAGCTCGTATTGACTGACGGTTCTCTTGGTATGAAAGGCGCTATTGCTAAAGCTAAGGAAATCGTAACGGCTACATCCGGTGCTATTGAAGCAGGTCAGTTCGTAAATCAAGCTAATCCTGCAATTCACTACAGAACAACTGGTCCTGAAATCTGGCAAGATACTGATGGTACCGTAGATATCTACGTATCTGGTGTTGGTACAGGCGGTACGTTGACAGGTGCAGGTCGCTACTTGAAAGAACAAAACCCTGATGTACATGTGGTTGCCGTAGAACCAGCAGATTCTCCTGTATTGTCTAATGGTAAACCAGGCCCTCATAAAATCCAAGGTTTAGGTGCTGGCTTCATTCCAGATACATTGGATACTAACATTTACGATGAAGTAATCCAAGTTTCTAACGAGGATGCTTTTGCTACATCTCAAGCTTTTGGTCACACAGAAGGCGTATTGGTAGGTATTTCCTCTGGTGCTGCGCTTTGGGCGGCTCAAGAATTGGCAAAACGCCCTGAAAATAAAGGCAAAAATATTGTAGTAATTCTCCCTGATACAGGCGAACGCTACTTATCTACAGCATTGTTCCCTGAAGTTTAATCGCCTATCATGGTGAAAGCATAATAATTGCTTTTACCTGGCTCAAACACATAGATGCCCCCTGTATTTTACAGGGGGCATCCTTTTTTGATTGAATTCTTTTATTATTATAATAGGGTGATGTACTGATTAAATAATGGTGCAGATTATTCATAGTCGGAGAGGGACTTTCACAATAACATTTATAATTGAATACACAAGAAAATTTATAATTGTATATGAAAAAGGAACTACTAGGTAGCTCCTTTAGTATTTTGGTATGTATTTAATTGTGATTATCTACCGTTTTTAACGATATTATCCATCCAGTTGAATAATTCTTCTAAATCGTAGTCACCAGAGTGATCTACATTAAATGGTGTTGCCATATCTACTCTGTACCCAAGGTTTTGAGCACGTGTACCTACGATTAAAGGAATTGCAACAGATGTATTACTGTCGGCTGTGCCATAACGAATACGATAGAATCGTGCATTTGTCGCAGCAGGAGAACCAAGATAGTTCATTGGGTTCATCATAGTAACGATCTTAGCATTTTCTACGTATACATCTTGGTTAGCTGTTGAATCGTGTAATGCAGCAGTAATGGTAAAGTGATTATTATCTGTAGTACTTGTACCAAATAGATTGTTTTCACCTGTATCATTAGCACGAGAGTCAAAGGCACCAGGCGCTTTTGAGCGACTTACAAAGTGGTTATATGCTTCCCAGTTAATGTCTTTGATGGCCCCTGTTTTATTATCTCGTACAAGGTATGTATGCTTGGATAAATCAGTACCTTGAGCTGCTGCTTTATTAGCGGCAGCAACGATAAACTCTTTTACATAGTTTTTGAAAGTCCCGTTACCATTCTTGTCGAGTTTTAGTATACGACCTAGAGAGTCACGTAATTGTAAGTTATTTACGTAATCAGGGAAGTGTTCGCTGAGCATTTTAGAGTATGATAAATCGTCTGTATTCAAGTTTACACGTTGCATCGTACGTTGTGGTGGAGCAGAGTTACCACCTACATTAGCTTGTGGTAATTCGCCTTGGCCCATAGTTACTTTGTTAAAAGATGTGATACCGTTATAGCTCCATTCGTAAGCCATATCTGCCGCATCAAGGTTAGTGATAGGGGCATATGCGGATGCTGCGTATACATTAGTTGCCGCTGTAGCTGCACCTAATGCTTGTAAATATGGTTGGAAGTCGGAGCTGTTACCAGTTGCACCTTGTAATAAGGATACACCACCGCCTGCACTTGTACCATTTGTGATAATGCGGTTTGCATTACCTGGCATAGCGGAATCGTTAGCGTGTAAGTAAGCTGTAGCCGCTTGTAAGTCAACGATTACTGCAGGGGCCTTACCTATAAAGTTGCCATCGGAAGCTTTATTGGTACGACCACGAGTAGATGGGGAAGCTACTACATAACCACGGGATAATGCATAAAGAACACTGTTAGGTTTTCCATTTTCCATCTTAGGCGTCATAGCCTGGCTCGGCATGTAACCACCTACTGCATTTGGCATGAAGATAGGGGCTGTTTGGGTATTGTAACCATTGATTGTGCCGTTGTTGAAATATTCCTCTGGTACATAAATGTTCATGTATTGCTGATCTATGTCGATTGGATTAGCCACGTAAGGGATATACTCGAAGGCGCGATATTTAATTTCCTTATTATCTACTGTGGTAGACATGGATTCATAATTTTTCGCGTCGAAAGCAAGACTAATCTTTGCAGACGCATCAGCTTGCAATGGGGGTTCAATTGGTTGGGAGAGAATATTTTTCTCTTCTGTAACAGGAGAGCCTTTTGTGGAAGCTTCATTACGAGCATTTACATAAGATTGTGGTAATTTACTTTCTTGAACCTGTTTAGTCTCTGCCTCAGATTTAGCTTTTGCTTCGGCTTCAGATTGAGCTTTAGCCTTAGCCTTAGCCTCGGCTTCAGCCTGAGCTTTAGCAGCAGCATCTGCTTCTGCTTTAGCTTTTGCCTCAGCTTCAGCTTGCGCTTTAGCAACAGCGTCCGCTTCTGCTTTAGCTTTTGCCTCGGCTTCAGCCTGAGCTTTTGCTGCAGCTGCCGCTTCTTCTTTTGCTAGTTGTTCAGTAGCTAAACGTTCTTGTTCTTCTTGGATCGCAGCTTGTCTTGCAAGTTCCGCTTGTTTAGCAGCAATACGTTCTTGTTCCGCTTTTATAGCAGCTTCGCGTTCAGCTTTAGCTTTCTCGGCCGCGATACGCTCTTGTTCAGCTTTTAAAGCGGCTTGCCGTTGAGCCTCAGCTTGTTGAGCCGCAATACGTTCTTGTTCTGCTTTAATAGCTGCTTGCCGTTCTGCTTCAGCTTTAGCGGCAGCTTCAGCACGTTGGCGAGCTGCTTCTTCAGCCGCTAAGCGTTCTTCTTCAGCCTGTTGAGCGAGGATACGCTCACGTTCAGCTTTTAAAGCCGCTTGGCGTTGAGCTTCAGCTTGTTGAGCAGCGATACGTTCTTGTTCTGCTTTAATAGCAGCTTGGCGTTGAGCCTCGGCTTGTTGAGCTACCACACGTTCTTGTTCCGCTCTAATAGCCGCTTGACGTTGAGCTTCAGCTTGTTGAGCGGCTATTCGCTCTTGTTCCGCTTTAATAGCTGCTTGGCGTTGAGTTTCAGCCTGTTGAGCGGCAATACGTTCTTGCTCCGCTCTAATAGCCGCTTGGCGTTGAGCCTCAGCTTGTTGAGCGGCAATACGCTCTTGTTCAGCTTTAATAGCCGCTTGGCGTTGCGCTTCAGCTTGCTGAGCGGCGATACGTTCTTGTTCTGCTTTAATAGCGGCTTGACGTTGCGCTTCGGCTTGTTGGGCCGCAATACGTTCTTGCTCAGCACGTAAAGCCGCTTGACGTTGAGCCTCGGCTTGTTGAGCTGCAATACGTTCTTGTTCCGCCTGTTGCGCAGCAATACGGCGTTGTTCCTCTTGGATACGAATGCGTTCTTGCTCTGCCGCTTGACGGCGTTCTTCTGCAATACGGGCTTGCTCAGCTTGTTGAGCCGCAATGCGTTCCTGTTCAGCACGTAAAGTAGCTTGGCGTTGAGCCTCTGCTTGTTGAGCCACCACACGTTCTTGTTCTGACCGCAAAGCTGCTTGCTGTTGGGCTTCTGCTTGTTGTTGTGCTTGTAGTGACGCTTGGCGTTGTGCTTCAGCTTGTTTTTGAGCAAGTTGTTGTTGATCAGCTTGTGATAAATTTTCTTGTTGGGATGCTTCTTCAGCGGCTAGTTGAGCTAGACGCTCACGCTCAGCTCGTTGAATATCTCGAATTGTAAGTCTCTGTTTTGCCACCACGGCTTTTGTTACTGTAGTATTTGATACAGTTAATGGAGCTATGGATTCTTGTTGAATAATAACAGGTGTACGCTGTACTTGTGTAGTTTGTACTTGTTGCTTACCATCCACTGGTTTCTCTATAGTAACAGGTTCAGTTTTTCGTTGTACATTTATCAAACTGTGCATTGCTAATGTAGGCTCCATGACAGTCTTTGTATCTTTATTGACAACATACTGAGGTTGAGTTTGAACCTGTTGTTGAGATTGCATTGGTACTACTTGTTGCGGTACTGCTTGCAATGGTGTAACTTGTTGAGTTTGTACAGGGCTAACCGTTGCTGGTTGCATCACGTAGGATGGTTGAGGTTGTGCCATCGGTGGTGTTTGTTGTTGTACAATGGTAGCCGGTTGTGGTGTAGTTGGTAAGACTGGCTGAGTTGCCATTGGTTTCACGACTGGAGTTACTACACTTGTAGGACTCTGTGTCGTTGATTCAGCACTGGTACTCGTACCTACTAAATCATTCATGTTAAGTATAGGCTCTGCATGGGCAACACCACCCAGCGCAGCTGCGGCAAGAAATGCAGCAGTAACCTTACAATTTTTGGATGATTTCATGAATTAGCTCTCCGAACTAGATTTCTAATAATAATTTATAATTTTAAAGTTTAAAGTTAATTAATATTTATATAGTTTAACATAAATCAATGTAATTGTACAATTTTGAGGATTTGCTTCCACTTTTGAAAGTAGTTTTGATCATGAATTATAAAATAATATTAATTATTTTTGAATATAAGAAAAGGACTAGATCACGTATACTTCTGAACTGTTGTTCCAAAACTGTGTCCAATTTTAGGGCAGTTCAGAATACGTATATTCTAGTCCTTTTACTATATCTACTGGTGTGACACCAGCTTTCACCATCGATAAGAGTCATTAATCAATTAGTCGCTAAATGTTAACTATTAGTTACTAACCGCTAATCGTCGAAACTCATCATAAACAATCAACAATCATCAGCCATCAATCAATCATATATAAGTTATAATTGAAGATTAATTTTAATGGTCTATTTAGTGATACTATTTTTTAAGCTTGGTTTTACAAGTGCTAAGATGAAGCAAGCCACGACGGAACCGATTGCGATGGACGCAAGGTATAGTAGTGGATTACCAATTGTTGGTACTACAAAAATGCCGCCGTGTGGAGCGCGTAGTGTGCATTCGAAGAACATAGATAACGCACCGGCTGTACCAGCACCGATGATGCAGGCTGGCAATACGCGAACTGGATCGGCTGCTGCAAATGGGATGGCACCTTCTGTGATGAAGGAAAGGCCCATGATGTAGTTAGTGATGCCAGATTTGCGTTCAGCCTCTGTGAAGCGGCTAGGGAAGAATGTAGTACAAAGAGCGATTGCCAATGGAGGAACCATACCGCCTGCCATTACAGCAGCCATGATACCGTATTCGCCAGTTGCAAGAGCACCAGTACCGATAACATAAGCCGCCTTGTTTACAGGGCCGCCCATATCAACGGACATCATAGCACCAAAGATAAGACCTAACAATACGCGACTAGTAGTGCCCATGGATTGCAAAGAGTCCATTAACCAGTGGTTAAGTGCGGATACAGGAGGATTGATGATAAAGGTAATAGCGATACCGATGAATAATACGCCAAGTACAGGATAGAAGAGAACCGGTTTTGTACCTTCTAAGGCTTGAGGCAAACCAGATACTAATTTCTTAACTAATAATACTAAATAACCTGCTGCGAAACCGGCAATCAATGCGCCTAGGAAACCAGAGCCACCTTGGTTAGCTAATAAGCCACCAACGAAACCAGCTACAAGACCTGGACGGTCCGCAATACTCATAGCGATGTAACCTGCTAATACGGGTAACATGAAGCCAAAGGAAGCACCACCAATTTGCATTAAGAAAGCCGCAAGAGGCGTACCGGAACCAAAGTTTTTAGGATTTGCTGGGTCGAATACATCGAATAAAAAGGCAAGGGCAATTAAGATACCGCCACCGATAACGAATGGCAACATGTGGGAGACACCATTCATCAAATGTTTGTAGATTTGACGACCGAAGTTATCTGCCGCATCGAATGCAGCCACTGCACCATTTTTGTCAGATGGGGAAGCATGGTATACAGGTGCTGTACCAGCCATAGCTTCACGCAATAACTCTTCCGCTTTATTGATGCCGTTCGCTACCTTAGTTTGAATCATAGGTTTGCCATCAAAGCGTGCCATCTCTACTTGACGGTCAGAAGCTACGATAATGCATTTAGCGTGCTCGATTTCTTCTGCTGTAAGAGCGTCTTTAACGCCAGAGGCACCGTTCTTTTCTACTTTTAAGGAAACACCCATTTCTTTAGCCTTGCGCTCTAAAGATTCAGCAGCCATATAGGTATGTGCAATGCCTGTAGGGCAACCAGTAACAGCAAGTACATCATAATGCGGGTTATCTACAGAAATCTTAGGTGCTACCTTTTCAATTGCTTCTGTAGCCTTTGCTTCGATAGCATCGGTAATGCTGGTTGCTTTTTGATCCTCTGTTGGTTTGATAAATCCTTCTACAGATGGATCAAACTTGCCTTGCTCTTTAGCTGTTATTAGCTCCAAGAAACGTTCTACAGTTGGAGCTGCGATGAGGGCTTCTTTGAAATCAGGGTCAATTACCATCGTTGCTAATTGGCTCAATACCTCTACGTGAGTGTCAGCCGCACCTTCTGGAGCTGCAATCATGAAGAATAGGCGGGAAGGTTGACCATCAAGCGCTTCAAAATCTACACCGTTAGGCACGACCATAGCGGCTAGGCCTGCTTCTTTTACGCCTGCAGATTTAGCGTGTGGTGTGGCAATACCGTCACCAAGGCCTGTAGAACCAGACTCTTCACGAGCGAACACTGCTTTTAAATATTCTGCTTTGTCTGTCAAGTGGCCGCCTTTGTCCATCAATTCACCTAAGGTGTAAATGGCGTCAGCCTTTGTGACAGGATCTGCATTCAACAGGATAGATTGAGGTTTTAATAAATCAGTGATTTGCATATGTGTACTCCTTGATGCACATAAAATATAAAACTATTTAACTCGTACTTGTGAAAGCAGTGTTTCTACTTCTTCAAGGGTTGCGAGGTTTTCAGAGTAAGCGGAGGCAGAGCCACTGGAGATACCCCAATAGAGCGCCTCTTGTAAGTCACCCGTCTTTTCATAGCCCGTAATAAAGCCGGCTACCATGGAGTCGCCAGCACCCACGGAATTCACGAGAGTTCCTTTAGGGGCAGGACTTGTATATACAGTGCCGTCAGTAGCGACCAAGATAGCTCCATCACCAGCCATAGAGATAAGCACATGTTGTGCACCTTTCTCTTGCAATGCTTTGGCAGCTTCTACAAGGTCATCCTTTGTAGCGAGAGTGCGACCAAAGATTTCGCTAAGCTCGTGATTATTTGGCTTAATTAAAAATGGTTTATAAGGCAAGACTTTTGTGAGTAGATCTTTTGTAGCATCTACTATGATGCGGATACTTTTATGTTGTAAGCGCTCCATAATGAGTTCGTACATATCGCTTGGTAGGCTAGAAGGAATGCTGCCAGCAAGGATTAAGGTGTCCTTTTCGGTCAACGCATCAAGCTGTTTGTATAGAGCTTCTAATTCGTCGGTACTGATGATTGGGCCGCGGCCATTAATCTCTGTTTCCTCATTAGAGGCTTTTACCTTAACATTGATGCGGGTTAATCCTTCGCGAAGCCGGATGAAATCTTCTTTCACGCCGAATTTCTTGAGTTGTGTTACGATTTCTTCGCCAGTAAACCCTGCGATGAAGCCGAGTGCTGTCGTATCCATGCCAAGATTGTTGAGCACGATAGATACGTTGATACCTTTGCCGCCACCGAGAACGTATTCTTGGATGGTGCGATTAATAGTACCCGTCTTGAGGTGATCAAGGCGCACGATATAATCGAGAGCTGGATTAAAGGTAATAGTGTAAATCATACAATTTCCCCTTTTGAGATAATACTAATTAGCGTATGATCGGTTGATCTTGCTTCCGTAATCGTAACCAATAGATGAGTGGTACTAGATATAGGAAGAAGGCAAATGGTACATAACCTGCTGAACTTGTACCCATCATGACAACAGGCACGTAGGCAGCAATATTCCACGGTTGCAATGGAGCGATGAGAATACCGCTATTTTCAAAGTCTAGCATTACATCTTCGTCTTGAATACCTCGCTGTGCGTAGGTAATGCGCATAATAGAGTGCGTCATAACTACCGCAATAGCTTGGCTGCATCCAACCGCACCTGTTAAGAAGGCAAGACCTACATTGGCAGCAAATACATCGCTCCGTGTTTTAGCTCGCTCTAATAGTTGTCGTATATCGTTCCAGAAGCCAACCCCTTCGAGCATGCCTGAAATAGCAGTAGCCATAAAAATTGATAGGGTAGGGATAAACATCGTTTGTAGACCGCCGCCATGAATGATATTAGCTAGTGGATTATAGTGCGGTAGTTCAAAGCCTGTTAAAGTATACCATCCCAACTCTGAGAGGCTCGCATCCTGATTGGTATAGGCTAAAAAAGGCCGCCCCCAAAACACTCATCACCTACAGCGCCACGGT
>CAJZEE010000006.1 GCA_915066865.1 uncultured Veillonella sp. | reverse complement strand
TAGACACATACCGAATATTATTGGTGCTTCGCTTGATAGAGCCTTTTACAGGGGTAAGAAAACCTAAAATGAGACGGAGCAAGGTACTTTTACCACACCCATTATCCCCAACGATGGATATATAATCACCACTGTGAATATGTAAATTAAGGTCATTTAACACATAAGGCGGTTGACCTTGATAGGAAAAATAAAGATGTTCTATTGATAACATATGAAAACCACATTTCTGATTGACAAAATTCTAAGTAAGTTTATACTATAACTATATTACAAATGCAACTGAGTCGCAACTGCAACTAAAGAATGGTTTATATTCTGTATAGGCATAGCGATCAGGTTTTTACAAAGGAGGACTACGATGATCAAGAAACTGATTTTGTTAGTTGTAGGTATTATGATGGCTGCTTTATTTGCAGGTTGTGGCAACGATGCACCGAATGCACAGAAGGAACAAGCAAGTAAAAAAATCCAAGTGGTAACAAGCTTTAATGCAATGGCTGAGTTTACTAAGGCTATTGGTGGTGACAAGGTAGAGGTATCTACTATTATACCAGATGGCGTAGAACCACATGATTTCGAATTGAAGCCTGAAAATATGAAACAATTGGCAACAGCTCAAGTATTTGTGTATAACGGTTTTGGTATGGAGCCTTGGGCAAAACAAGCTATCGAAGCAGCTAAAAATGATAAACTCGTATCTGTTGTAGCTACTGAAGGTGTTGAAGCTATTAAAAATACTGACCCAGAAGAAATTAAAGAACATGGTGCAGAAGATCCTCATGCATGGTTATCTTTGAAAAATGCTAAAATTGAAGTGAAAAATATCAAGGATGCCCTTGTAAAAGTTGACCCAGCAAACAAGGATTATTATGAAAAGAATTATACTGAATACGTTGCTAAATTAGATGCAATGATTAAAAAATATGAAGAGCAATTCGCTAAAGCTCCGCATAAAAACTTTGTTACAGGCCATGCAGCATTTGCGTACCTATGCCGTGATTTTGGTTTAGAACAAAACAGTGTGGAAGATGTATTTGCTGAAGGTGAACCTAATGCAGCACAATTGGCTAAACTCATCGAATACGCTAAAGAAAACCATATTACTACTATCTTTGCAGAAGAAATGGCTAGCCCAGAAGTATCCAAAACTTTGGCACAAGAAGTAGGTGCTAAGGTAGAAACTATTTATACTATCGAAAGCAACGAAGATAATAAAACATACTTAGAACGTATGGATGAAAACCTTACAAAAATTGCAGCATCTTTGCAATAAGATAAACGAAAAGGCGGCCCCTAGTGGGGCTGCTTTTTTGCGTTATAATAGGTTAGAATAATGTCTTAAAATTTGAATTATATAGTATAATATATTAATAGATGAAATAAAAAGGAAACCTAATATGGTTATCATTAATAAATCAGGGGTTGCTGATGAAAGGGCTTGACCATAGTTATTATTTTGAAGGGGCAAGTTACCTATAAGCAATTTGGTCTAAATCTTTGGATAACGGGAATTTCTTTTTACATAATATCCTTCATCTTTGGTGTGGGAGGTATAATGTTGTCCATGACGGTTTAAATATAGTTTGTGTTACAATTAGATAGATATAGGTGTTTTGGAGGTTTTATGGAAACAAAATGGTATTCAGATATTTGGCAACTTGTGGTAGCTCCATTTAAACGTGGTATTCCACAGATTGTAGAGCATGGATCTTGTCGCAAAGGGTTCTATGCTACAGTAGCTTTGGCATTGGTGGCATTCGTATTTTCAAATATTCTACCTACTTTTTTGAGTATGATATTTGTGGATAAACTTAGTGTTGCACTTACTGGTGCGGCGGCTCTTTCTGGGGCCGGTATATTAGGCCTAGCGGTTGGCTTGCTATTTGCTTTTATTGGTATTGCTATTTATTCTGCGATTTTCTCTTGGGTCGCCAATAAATTTGATGCCCATACTACATATGAGTCTGTGTTAAAAATCATGTGGTACGAACAAGCTTATAATCAGATTATGGGCTTAGTATATTTCATTGGCTTCCTATTACTATCATTGCCATTTTTGTTGCTACTAGGCTCTAATCCTGACTCTATAGTAGGTAGTATTGTATGGATAACTATTATTATATTCGCAACGATAGCTTTTGCAGTCTATACATTCTGGGTATGCTTAACATTGTTGAGTCGCCAAATTAATAAATCCCGTTTAGCAACTTTTGGTATTTCTATTATTACGAGTTTGATTCCTGTAATCCTTTTAGGTATCTTGATTGGCATGGTAGTACTTGCTACTTCCAGATAATTACATAACATGAAAGGGGCTGTAACAAAATACCCCTTACTACGAAAAAAGCTATTAGCTGATTATATATAATCTGCTAATAGCTTTTTCTGTATTTTATAAGGGAAAAGGGCCCCGAAGGACCCATTCCATTAGGATAATTAAAGTATGAAAAGATGTCTGTTTTGTGCTATAATGATGAACGGAAAATGAAAAGGAACTATTTTTTATAGCTCCTTATTGTGTGTTGTATGTTATAGTATTCAAACTTAAATGTTGTGTATGTATATTGTGTAAAAGGTGGTGATACCTATGATGGTGGGTTTAATGCAGTTTATCTATCGTTTATTAAACCCTATTGAAGAGAATAATCCTCGTATGTATCACTTTGATATTGCCTATGGGCAACTCATAGGAATGCTGCTATTAACACTCATATGTTATCAATTTACTATTGTAGGTGAAGGCGTATATTTAGATGCTATACGTGCGTTTATACGCAATTCTTCGTTATTAGTAAGGTGGGAATCGCTATCTCTTCCAGTAGGTCAACATGAAATACAACTTTTTTTGGAACAGATGGGTAGTCCTAGAGAATTTTGGAATATGGGTCGCTTTGCATGGGTAATCGGAAAAGTCATTCTCATGGCATGTATCATTATAGTTTATGCGGTTGCTCAACAGCGTAAATTTTATGTTCGAACTGTTACAACCGGTATTTTGCATATCATGTCATTTGCTCAACTTGTTGTGGCATTGATTACTTTTACAGCAGGGATTATGCTGATTTTAACTTCGGTACCATTAATACTGCAAGCAATCATTGGCTTCTGTATGATTGTGCTATGTGTTTTAAGTACCGTATTATTGTTACAAACTATGGGACGTATTGTGGGAGCATGTATTAATGGGACCCCTTATGAAGGTTTGATTCTAATGTTGATTGCTCTTTTGGTAGCACACGTGTTTGAATGGATTTATATGTTGACTCGATAAAATACATATGATATATCTAGGACGAGACATGGCTCGTCCTTTTTTACTAGTTTTAAACTAAAAGGAGCATTTATGACATGGTATAAGGATATATTGCATTTATTTACCAGGCTTAGCGAACAATCTTTTCAGAATATTATCAATTATGGATCTCATACAAGAGCCATTCTGAATCTAGTCGTATCTACTATTGTATTATATATAATGACCTATAGCTTACCGTTTATGGTGAAAGTTATATCTCCAATGCTCGGGATTAAACGGATTACTGGGTTAACTCATTTTGATGTAATTAGTATTTTAGCAAGTTCTGTATTTTTAATTTTTCAAATTATCATCGGTTCATTTGTTATATGGCGCTTACTTGTTTTATTAGGTGGTCGTGGTACTTATGATGGGGTATTGCGCAATTATATATATGGATTAGCTTATACAAATGCACTTCGCACGGTTGTCTTAGTATTAATTCATATACTAGGGATTATTTTTTTCTCTTTGTCTCTTCAAAAATATGTAGGGGATATGGCTTATCTTATTACGATGTTCAGCCAGTATTATGCCGTGTTCATTGTAGCCCAATTAATGAGACGTTATGTTGAATTAGGTATTATTAAAACCTATATTGTTATGTTTGTTGTGGCATTATTATCTGTCTCTGTATTACCTCAATGGATCCGTTTTGTTCATACCATTTTCAAATGATGTATTATGATAAGAATTAAAAACCGCAAGATAAATATCTTGCGGTTTTTGTTCACTCTATAATAAGTTGGGCTTCGTAGTGTTGTAATAATAGCGCCACATTATCTTCGTCGTATTCGATTTGTTGTGACCATCTTGCAACTTGCTTTAAGGGTTGTCCCTCTAATGCGCTGGCTATAAGTATATAGTCAGTACCCTCCTTTGCATAGGCTAAGATAGATTCCAAGGAATAGTCTGATAGCATATCGATTTGGCGATACAATATATATTGGTACACTTTGTTAAATAGGCTCATATCTTCATGCTGTATATAGGTCTGTACGGATGCGATGAGTTGGTCTAGTTTACTAGATAATGTATTAACTTGTGCTGTCCAATTCTCATCGATGGGTTCCGTTTGTTTATATAGGTCTAATAGTTCTTTGAAAGATTGCTTTGAGAGCTTTGGCGTATATTGGAATAGATTAGGATCTAAATCAAAGGCTAATAATTCAAAAACATTGTGGAGTGTTAATCGCTCCTCAGAATTGAATTCATTATGGTCATCTTCAATTATAAAGAGGAGTAAGTCCATTGGTTCTTGTCGGGCCAATAGTTCAACCGAAGCTTCACAAGATAATCCAACGCCACATAGTTCTAAGTCTTCAATGTATTTATAAAAGCGTGGATGCATATGACAGGTGTCACAAAGTCCTTCTTCTCCCAATTCAAGAACTACCTTGCATAGACCTTTTTCATTGAGTAAGGGACACATAGGTTGTGCTTTAGAAAAGATAAAATGACTGCCTTCATCATCAACAGTGATGGCTTGGCGTAAGCTTTCACCAAGAGAGCCAGTCATAGCATGGTAACGTTTAGCAGTAGGCTCATCTATATCGATGGTCCACAGCTGACAACATGTATTTTCGCATTGATCGGCCTTGCATTGAAATGCGTGATATATAGTGGGGTAAATTGAAATCATAGTTAGCTCACATGTAGTTACAAAAATGAATCTATGTGCATTGTATCATAGGGCGTAGGTACATGCACTAATTATATAAATAAAGATTATAAACCGCGTTGATTTAGTGTATAATTGTATATATATTGTTATGATAACTGTTTGAGATATGGAGGAACCAATGAGATCATTTTTTGTAAAAGGTAGCCTTGTATTGGCCTTGGCAGCGGCATTTGGCATGCCAAATGCAAGTGCAGCCCCTTTAGTAGCTGTAGAGCCAACTGTGGCAGTTGTTGATGGCAACCATGCGGCGATTGTAGGCGCTAATGGTTTATTAAATGCCTTTATCCAAAATCATCCAAATGCAGGAATTACGGAAATCGCCTTTGATGCGGATGGAGGTCAAATTAAGTATGATGTTGAAGGTTTTGATGAATCTGGCAAGTATGAGTTAACGTATATCTATGCTACTAATCAAATCTTTGAAAAGCGCGAAGGGGACTTCCATAAATCACTAAAGAAAAAATCGTTTGATCCTCGGGAAATCTTACCGCCTGCAGCTGTGGTGAACTTTGCTTACGCCCAAACAAAAGGTAAAGCTGTGAGCCTTAATGAATGGGCTGTGCGCTATGATAAAGGTAAAATTGTCTACAAAGTTAGCTTTGGTACAGCAGATAATAAAGAAGTACATGTGCGTATGGATGCAATGAATGGTAAATTGCTATCTGTTAAATTTGACGATTAATATATGATTGACTAGTTATTATATCTTAATAGTGCCTAGTTATTTTATTCTGAATATAATAATTAAATGCCTTAATACTATTTTTCTTAAAAAAATAACTAGTATTGAGACATTTTTTGTGAAAGTTTGCTCATGAATGTGAAATTTTAGATATCGATACGTATATTTTGAAGCCGTTTATCCCTTATATATGGGATAAACGGCTTTTGATATGTTTTTCATGGAATTTTTAAGTATAAAGTAAATCCCATAGGATTTCATAGGAATTATATATAAATTCATTCTAAACTCACTATAAAATAAGCTTTTAACAGTGCTTCTACATTTTGACTTCATAGACTGTCGATAGTATGTGTACCAGTCGAAAGACAAACTCAAGTATATCTGAAATTTCCAAGCTATATATCTACAAGTCCATGCTAGATATATGTTTTGGAACTTACATGATGACATTGAGTTGACTGGAAATATACATGCGTAAAGTTGCATGTAAATGAATTAATAAGGAGGACAATATGAAAAAATCTATTTTAAAAAGTAGTATTGCTTTAGCAGTGGCTGGCGTATTTGGTGCCACTGTAGCTGTAACCGCAGCTGAACCAGTAACTCCAATGCCTGTTACACAAGAAACAGCGAGTGCAGCGACTCCAGCACAACCAGTTACTGATCCAGTAGTTCCTACTACAGCGGTGGCTCCAGATGTGGCTACTACTGCAGTTGCACCTAAAACTCCGGTAGCTCCTGTGGCAGACGGTAATCAAGTAGGTACAGCAGTTCGTAATACTACACCAGTTCCAACAGCTACACAAGATGTTAAAACACCAGTAGCTCAAGAAACTATAGTACCTAGTACAGAAAATCCTGCAGCAGCAGTTCCTACTATTGAAACTGCATCTGTAGCTAAAGCTCCTAGTGAAACAAGAGTAGTACGCGGTGGCGATAAAAAATCAGAATCTGTAGCAAAGCATGATAAAGAAGTTAAAAATACTAAAAAAGCTGCAGTAGACAAAGCGCCTAAAGTAAAAGTTGTGAAAGACGAAAAAAAGGCTGATAAAGAAGAGCCTACTAAAGAGGAAAAAAAAACTCTAAAAGTAGAAAATCACAACCTAGCACAACCAATCAGCAAGAAGGCGTAGTAGACCAAAATAGTATTTTCGTAGTTGGTGCTAATTATTTAATTGACCAATTCGAAAGTAAATTTGGAAACTCCAAAATCACTAATGTATCCTTCAAAACTCAAGGTAAAACTGCCATCTATGAAGTAGCTGGTTTTAATACTAGTGGTGCTCATTCTATGACTCTAGATGTGGCTACTGGTAATGTAACGGATGGTACTCCTAAAGCATATGATGCATCTATGGAAGCTAGTGCTATTGATGCTGGGACAGTAATACCTCCACATGTGGCAATTAATGCAGCTTTCGTACAGTCTGGCAAGGTAGCAACTGGTATTAATGCGTGGTCTCTTGCTAATCAAAATGGTAAACCACTATATACCATAGAATTCCATGATGCACAAAATAAACCGATATCCGTTGTATTGGATGCTAAAACAGGGACGGTAGCAAAATAAGTTGATCTCCTATTCTATAGCGCTGTAAAGCAAACCCTTTCAAAAACGAACACTAAGCACTCAAAACTATACACACATAACATAAATACACTTACACACACATACACAACACATAAAACACACAAAAACACACACAATAAACAACACACACACAATAAACAATTACACACAGCCCTCTGGATTGGATAGATAAACATTGACTCTCTCCTATGCCATCTATCGTTCAGAGGGCCCCTTATGAATTGTGGTTCCCTCCGAATCATAAGATTATATACTTGGTATATATACTCTCTCTCACAATAAGAACGTAACTGCTTTACAGCACGCTGGGTATAGGAGAGCAAGAAAGCCCGTATCACATGTAGACTTCTACATGTGATACGGGCTTTCTTTATTTTACATAGATTAAATATATTGTCGTGGTACGCGCTCTGAGAATCCACAAAAGATTTCATAAGGAATTGTAGAAGCAAGGGCTGCAATTTCTAAAGCAGAAATGCTTTCATGACCTTGAGACCCTAGAAGTACCACCTTATCGCCAGGTTTTACCGTGATTGTATCTGGAACAGAAACCATGAATTGATCCATACAAATACGACCTACTACGGGACAACGAGTGCCATGAATCAGTACGGTGCCCCGATTGGATAAACTACGAGGGTAGCCATCCGCATAGCCTACAGGGATAGTAGCAATTGTCATTGGCTCAGTTGTGATATAGGTAGATCCATATCCAATGCCTTCGCCAGCAGGGATATGTTGTACATGAACAACTTCACTATGGAAAGATAAAACAGGTTTTAAGCCCAATCGATTTGGTACATCAAGAGATGGCATGATACCGTATTGAATAATACCAGGACGAGCATCTGTGAATAGACTATCTTTGACAGATAAAAGACCTGCACTGTTGGCGAGGGAGAAACGGTAATCCGCTTCTGGACGGAATGCTCGTATTTCATCTACCATGCGATGAAATTTTTGCGTTTGGCTATGGGCATGTGTTTGATCCGCCGCATCAGCATTACTCATGTGGGAGAAGAATCCGTCTATTTCCAAATTTTCGTAGGACTCAATGCGTTTGATAAACTCAATGGCATCCTCAGGCTTGATACCGATGCGATGCATGCCTGTATCAACGGCAACAGCAACGCGAATAATCATGTCGTGATTATCAGCTACTTTATTGAGTGATTCCAAGTCGGTAGATTCACAAACGGCAGGAATCGAATTAGTGTCTGCCACAAGTTCAAAGGATTGTGGCCTTGTGAGTCCTAATAAATAAATAGGTACCATAATACCTGCATTGCGAAGTGGTACGGACTCCTCTGGAATAGCAACGGCTAAGGATTCGTAACCTTCCTCCACGGCAATACGACCCATCATAACACTGCCGTGGCCGTAGCCATTGGCCTTGATGACAGCTGTAGACGTACTCCATTCAGGTAAACTATCTTTAATTTTACGCAAATTCTCGCGAACGAGACTTGTATTTATGGTCAAATAGGTAGGTCTCATGGTATTCCTCAATTCTATATAACATTACTCTTATTTTATAACTTTTGGGGAATTACACAATACTTTTGTGAAAGTTATATACAGAAAAATGAGTTTTATTTTGAATTTTATAGGGTTTATACATATATTATATACAATTATTGTGAAAGTAAACTAATTGGTTGTGAAAGTATATTAATTGGTATAGGTATTTGATATATAATAGAAGTTTTTTTAGTATAAAAATAGCATAAAAATCTAGTTATCCGCATAAAAACTGGACTTATCACACTTTATCAAGGTCAAAACCACTCAATTTACTACTAATTTACTACTTATGAATGAGCTTTGATACGACGATTTATCCTTGAAAAGTGAAGATATAAAGATACTTCCAATAAAATTGAATATTTAATAGGTAGACACTTCAAAAAATGAGGTGTCTATTTTTTTACCCGATTTTGAAAGGAAGTGAACTTATGAAAACAAAAAATCAAGAATCAAAAGGTCGTTCCCCACTCTTTAAGACCATCAAACATTCATTCAGCCAATAAAAAAGAAAGGATAGGTAAAAATATGGAACTTAAATTTGTGATTCCCAACATGGAAAAAACATTCGGCAATTTAGAATTTGCTGGCGAGGATAAAGTCGTTCAGCGAAGAATCAACGGACGGCTAACTGTCTTATCAAGAAGCTATAATCTCTATTCTGATGTTCAAAGAGCAGATGATATTGTGGTGGTGCTTCCTGCTGAAGCTGGCGAAAAACATTTCGGCTTTGAGGAACGTGTGAAGTTAGTCAATCCACGTATTACCGCAGAGGGCTACAAAATCGGCACTCGTGGTTTTACAAATTACCTTTTACATGCTGACGACATGATAAAAGAATAAAGAAAGAGAGGAAAAATGATGAGATTAGCAAATGGCATTGTATTAGATAAAGACACGACTTTTGGAGAATTGAAATTCTCTGCTCTACGTCGTGAAGTGAGAATCCAAAATGAAGACGGGTCGGTTTCAGATGAAATCAAGGAACGTACCTATGACTTAAAATCCAAAGGACAAGGACGCATGATTCAAGTAAGTATTCCTGCCAGCGTGCCTTTGAAAGAGTTTGATTATAACGCACGGGTGGAACTTATCAATCCCATTGCGGACACCGTTGCTACTGCCACCTATCAAGGAGCAGATGTTGACTGGTATATCAAGGCAGACGATATTGTGCTGACAAAGGATTCTAGTTCATTCAAAGCTCAACCACAAGCAAAGAAAGAACCGACACAAGACAAATAGTCGCTAGGTAGAAAGGAGACTTTTTCGCATGAAACAGCGTGGTAAAAGGATTCGCCCATCTGGTAAAGATTTAGTCTTTCATTTTACGATAGCGTCACTCCTGCCTGTTTTCCTGCTGGTTGTCGGACTGTTTCATGTGAAGACAATCCAGCAGATCAACTGGCAGGATTTTAACCTATCACAAGCAGATAAGATTGACATTCCCTATTTAATTATCAGTTTCAGTGTCGCAATTCTTATCTGCTTGCTGGTAGCGTTTGTATTCAAACGGGTTCGCTATGATACGGTTAAACAACTTTACCACCGTCAAAAACTGGCAAAGATGATACTTGAAAACAAGTGGTATGAATCTGAACAGGTCAAAACAGAGGGTTTCTTTAAAGATAGTGCTGGTCGTACAAAGGAAAAGATAACCTACTTCCCTAAAATGTATTATCGACTTAAAAATGGCTTGATACAGATACGGGTGGAAATCACGCTGGGAAAATATCAAGACCAACTCTTACACTTGGAAAAGAAATTAGAGAGTGGCCTGTACTGTGAGCTGACGGATAAAGAGTTAAAGGATTCCTATGTGGAATATACTTTGCTCTATGACACCATAGCCAGTCGTATTTCTATTGATGAAGTAGAAGCTAAAGATGGTAAACTTCGCTTAATGAAAAACGTATGGTGGGAATATGATAAGCTCCCTCATATGTTGATTGCTGGTGGTACAGGTGGCGGTAAAACTTACTTTATACTGACACTGATTGAAGCCTTGCTTCATACAGATTCAAAACTGTATATTCTTGACCCGAAAAATGCTGACCTTGCGGACTTAGGTTCTGTGATGGCAAATGTCTACTATAGAAAAGAAGACTTGCTTTCTTGCATTGAAACATTCTATGAAGAAATGATGAAACGTAGTGAGGAAATGAAGCAGATGAAGAACTATAAGACTGGCAAAAATTATGCTTACTTAGGTCTCCCGGCACACTTCTTAATCTTTGATGAATACGTCGCTTTCATGGAAATGCTGGGAACAAAAGAAAACACCGCAGTTATGAATAAGCTGAAACAGATTGTCATGTTAGGTCGTCAAGCTGGCTTCTTTCTAATACTGGCTTGTCAACGTCCAGACGCAAAATATTTAGGCGACGGAATCCGTGATCAGTTTAATTTCAGAGTGGCTTTAGGTCGTATGTCTGAAATGGGCTATGGCATGATGTTTGGCAGTGACGTACAAAAGGATTTCTTCTTAAAGCGAATCAAAGGTCGTGGCTATGTTGATGTAGGAACAAGTGTCATATCAGAGTTTTATACTCCCCTTGTACCAAAAGGATATGATTTCTTGGAGGAAATTAAAAAGTTATCCAACAGCAGACAGTCCACGCAGGCGACGTGCGAAGCGGAAGTCGCAGGTGTGGACTGATCTTGCTGGCTGGTGTGGCAATAGCCACGCCAGCACTTAACCCCCCGTATCTAACAGGGGGGTACAAATCGACAGGAAACAGTCAAAAAAACATTAGAAAATCCTTTGGTTACAAGGGATTTACAAAATTTCAGCGTATGTCAAATGGGCTTTAAAAGTTGACATACGCCTTTTTGATTGGAGGGATTTTTACTGAATGAACAAACTTGGTTACAGCATTTAAAAGAAAAACGCTTGGCTTATGGACTATCTCAAAACCGTTTAGCTGTTGCGACTGGTATTACAAGGCAGTATCTAAGCGATATTGAAACAGGAAAAGTCAAGCCATCAGAGGATTTACAGCAGTCCCTTTGGGAAGCTCTGGAACGCTTCAATCCCGACGCTCCCCTTGAAATGCTGTTTGATTATGTAAGGATTCGCTTTCCGACAACAGACGTACAGCAGGTGGTCGAAAACATCTTACAACTGAAACTGTCCTATTTTCTTCATGAGGACTATGGTTTCTATTCTTATTCAGAGCATTATGCTTTAGGCGACATATTCGTCCTTTGCTCCCATGAACTGGACAAAGGAGTTCTGGTGGAATTGAAAGGTCGTGGGTGCAGACAATTTGAAAGCTATCTTCTGGCACAACAAAGAAGCTGGTATGAGTTCTTTATGGACGTTTTGGTGGCTGGCGGTGTGATGAAACGCCTTGACCTTGCCATTAACGATAAGACAGGGATTTTGAATATCCCTGTACTCACTGAAAAGTGCCAACAGGAAGAATGTATCTCCGTCTTCCGCAGTTTTAAAAGCTATCGCAGTGGCGAACTGGTACGCAAAGAGGAAAAGGAATGTATGGGAAACACCCTCTATATCGGTTCATTACAAAGTGAAGTTTATTTCTGTATCTATGAAAAGGACTACGAGCAGTACAAGAAAAATGATATTCCCATTGAAGACGCAGAAGTAAAAAACCGTTTTGAGATTCGATTGAAAAATGAGCGTGCCTATTATGCAGTCCGTGATTTACTCGTCTATGACAATCCAGAGCATACCGCCTTTAAAATTATCAATCGGTATATCCGTTTTGTAGATAAAGACGATTCCAAACCTCGTTCTGATTGGAAACTGAATGAAGAATGGGCTTGGTTTATTGGGAACAATCGTGAACGATTAAAACTAACCACAAAACCAGAGCCTTACTCCTTCCAAAGGACGCTGAACTGGCTATCTCATCAAGTTGCCCCGACCTTAAAGGTTGCGATTAAACTTGATGAAATCAACCAGACGCAGGTTGTAAAAGACATTCTCGACCATGCGAAACTGACAGACCGACACAAGCAGATTTTGAAGCAACAGTCAGTAAAAGAACAGGACGTGATAACAACAAAAAAATAACTCAAATACAAATTCATTGAATATAGAGAGGAGAACATTTTTATGAATTTTGGACAAAACCTTTATAACTGGTTTCTATCAAACGCTCAATCACTGGTGCTTTTAGCAATCGTTGTGATTGGCTTGTATCTTGGCTTCAAGCGTGAGTTTAGCAAACTGATTGGCTTTTTAATTATTGCGATTATTGCGGTTGGCTTAGTCTTCAACGCTGCTGGAGTAAAAGACATTTTACTAGAGCTATTCAATCGCATTATTGGTGCTTAAATAAAACCGTTCTTTTGTGGAATATAAGTGGTTTTCTTATGTTCCGCAAAGGAATGGTACACCAAACGAAGTGCGGTAGGGATTTTTGAATCTCTACAAAGAAAGGACGTGAATATATGGACGATATGCAAGTCTATATTGCGAATTTAGGCAAATACAATGAGGGCGAATTGGTCGGTGCGTGGTTTACCTTTCCCATTGACTTTGAGGAAGTCAAAGAGAAAATCGGCTTGAATGATGAATATGAGGAATACGCCATTCATGACTACGAGTTACCCTTTACGGTTGACGAATACACTTCCATTGGCGAACTCAATCGACTATGGGAAATGGTATCGGAATTACCCGAAGAATTACAATCGGAGCTATCTGCTCTGCTCACTCATTTTTCAAGCATTGAAGAACTAAGCGAACATCAAGAGGATATTATCATTCATTCCGATTGTGATGATATGTATGACGTGGCACGCTACTACATTGAAGAAACGGGTGCTTTAGGCGAAGTACCAGCTAGTCTTCAAAACTATATTGATTATCAAGCCTATGGTCGGGATTTAGACCTTTCAGGAACGTTTATCTCAACCAATCATGGGATTTTTGAAATCGTCTATTAAATCTGTCGGTACATTACTACTGGCAGATTTTCTATTTTACGGGGTGGCTCAATCAGCTACCCCTATTTTTTATGAAAGGATTGATTACATGAAGAAAATACGAAGCTATACCAGTATCTGGTCTGTGGAAAAGGTACTGTATTCTATCAATGATTTTAGACTTCCGTTTCCCATAACCTTTACGCAAATGACATGGTTTGTCGTGTCACTCTTTGCAGTGATGATACTTGGCAACTTGCCCCCTCTTTCCATGATAGAGGGAGCATTTCTCAAATACTTTGGGATTCCTGTGGCTTTCACATGGTTTATGTCTACAAAAACTTTTGATGGTAAAAAGCCTTATGGATTTTTGAAGTCTGTCATTGCTTATGCACTGCGACCAAAGCTGACCTATGCAGGAAAAAAAGTAACGCTTGGCAGAAACCAGCCACAAGAAGCCATTACAGCAGTTAGGAGTGAATTTTATGGCATATCCAATTAAATACATTGAAAACAATCTCGTCTGGAATAAAGACGGGGAATGTTATGCTTACTATGAGCTTGTTCCTTACAATTACTCATTTCTAAGTCCAGAACAGAAAATACAAGTGCATGATTCTTTCAGACAGCTTATCGCACAAAATCGTGATGGCAAAATTCATGCTTTACAAATCAGTACAGAATCCAGCATACGTTCTGCACAAGAGCGTTCCAAAAATGAAGTCACTGGCAAGCTCAAAGCGGTTGCCTATGACAAAATCGACCAACAGACAGACGCTTTAATATCCATGATTGGCGAAAATCAAGTGAACTACCGTTTCTTTATCGGCTTTAAGTTGCTTCTCAACGATCAGGAGTTTTCTATGAAAAGTCTTACCGTTGAAGCAAAAAATGCTTTGTCTGATTTTGTCTATGATGTGAACCATAAGCTGATGGGCGATTTTGTTAGTATGAGTAATGATGAAATCCTGCGTTTTCAGAAGATGGAAAAGCTCTTAGAAAATAAAATCTCTCGTCGTTTCAAAATCCGCAGGTTAGATAAGGACGACTTCGGCTATCTGATTGAACACCTTTACGGACAGACAGGCACTGCCTATGAAGAGTATGAGTACCATCTATCAAAGAAAAAGCTGGATAATGAAACGCTGATTAAATACTATGACTTGATTAAGCCTACTCGCTGTTTGGTGGAAGAAAAACAGCGATATTTGAAAATCCAGCAGGAAGATGAAACCGTCTATGTAGCTTACTTTACCATTAACAGCATTGTCGGAGAACTGGACTTCCCGTCCTCTGAAATCTTCTACTACCAGCAACAGCAATTTACATTCCCGATTGATACGTCAATGAATGTGGAAATTGTAGCGAATCGTAAAGCCCTATCTACTGTCCGCAATAAAAAGAAAGAACTGAAAGACTTGGATAACCACGCTTGGCAAAGTGATAATGAAACCAGCTCCAATGTGGCGGAAGCTCTGGAAAGTGTGAATGAGCTGGAAACCAATTTAGACCAAAGCAAGGAATCTATGTACAAGCTGTCTTATGTGGTAAGGGTATCAGCAAATGATCTTGACGAACTCAAACGTCGTTGTAATGAAGTGAAAGATTTTTATGACGATTTAAGCGTAAAACTGGTACGACCATTTGGGGATATGCTCGGCTTACATGAAGAATTTTTACCTGCCAGCAAGCGTTATATGAATGATTATATTCAATACGTGACCTCTGATTTCCTCGCTGGTTTAGGTTTTGGTGCTACTCAAATGCTGGGGGAAAATGAGGGGATTTATGTTGGCTACAGCTTAGATACTGGACGCAATGTCTATCTGAAACCTGCTCTTGCCAGTCAAGGGGTTAAGGGTTCAGTAACCAATGCGTTAGCGTCGGCTTTTGTTGGTTCGCTGGGTGGTGGTAAATCCTTTGCGAATAACCTTATCGTCTATTATGCGGTGCTTTATGGGGCACAAGCAGTGATTGTAGACCCAAAAGCAGAACGTGGCAGATGGAAAGAAACCTTGCCAGAGATTTCCCATGAAATCAATATCGTCACTCTGACTTCTGATGAGAAAAACAAAGGCTTACTTGACCCTTATGTGATTATGAAAAATCCCAAAGATTCTGAATCACTGGCTATTGATATTCTGACATTCCTTACGGGGATTTCCTCTCGTGATGGGGAACGCTTCCCAATCCTTAGAAAAGCCATTCGTGCAGTAACCAATAGTGAAGTACGAGGGTTGATGAAAGTGATTGAGGAATTACGGGTTGAGAATACGCCACTAAGTACCAGTATAGCCGACCATATCGAAAGTTTTACAGACTATGACTTTGCACATTTATTATTCAGTAATGGTTATGTGGAGCAGTCTATCAGCTTAGAAAAACAACTGAACATTATACAGGTTGCGGACTTGGTACTTCCCGACAAGGAAACTTCCTTTGAGGAATATACCACTATGGAGCTTTTATCCGTTGCTATGCTGATTGTCATTAGTACCTTTGCTTTAGACTTTATCCATACAGACCGAAGCATTTTCAAGATTGTAGATTTAGACGAAGCATGGAGCTTTTTACAGGTAGCACAAGGAAAAACACTATCTATGAAGCTGGTTCGGGCTGGTCGTGCTATGAACGCTGGGGTATATTTCGTGACCCAAAATACAGACGACCTCTTAGATGAAAAACTGAAAAATAACCTCGGCTTAAAATTTGCATTTCGTTCCACTGACCTTAACGAGATTAAAAAGACCTTAGCCTTTTTTGGTGTAGACCCAGAGGACGAAAACAATCAGAAGCGATTGCGTGATTTGGAAAACGGGCAATGCCTTATCAGTGATTTATATGGTCGTGTCGGTGTGATACAGTTCCACCCTGTATTTGAAGAACTGCTCCATGCCTTTGATACCAGACCACCTGTGCGAAAAGAGGTGTAAATGTGAAACCATCAATAGTAAACAGAATAAAATCAAACTGGACGCTGAAACGTCTAGGTAAAGTGGCAATGACAGTGGCTTTCACACTTGTGATTGCCATTTTTCTTTTAGCCATGCTGGGAACGGTGGTTCAAGCTGCGGGCTTGGTAGATGATACAATCAATGTGGCAAATGAGTACAGCCGATACCCACTTGAAAACTATCAACTGGATTTTTATGTGGATAATAGCTGGGGCTGGCTTCCGTGGAACTGGTCGGACGGGATTGGAAAACAGGTCATGTATGGACTATATGCCATTACCAATTTTATTTGGACAATCAGTTTGTATGTTTCCAATGCGACAGGTTACTTAGTACAGGAAGCCTATTCCTTAGACTTCATTTCCGCTACAGCAGATTCCATTGGTAAGAATATGCAGACCTTAGCTGGTGTGAGTGCAAACGGATTTTCAACAGAGGGTTTCTATGTTGGATTCCTCTTACTCTTGATTTTGGTTCTTGGGGTTTATGTTGCCTATACGGGACTGATAAAGAGAGAAACCACAAAGGCAATTCATGCCATTATGAATTTTGTGCTGGTGTTTATCCTATCGGCTTCCTTTATTGCCTACGCTCCCGACTACATTAAAAAAATCAATGACTTTTCATCAGACATCAGTAATGCCAGTTTATCACTTGGCACGAAGATTGTCATGCCCCATTCCGATAGTCAAGGCAAGGACAGCGTGGACTTAATCAGAGATAGCCTGTTTTCCATACAGGTTCAGCAACCGTGGCTACTGCTTCAATACAACAGTTCAGACATTGAAAGTATCGGTATTGACCGTGTGGAAAGCCTGCTCTCCACCAGCCCAGATTCCAACAATGGCGAAGACAGAGAAAAAATTGTTGCGGAAGAAATTGAAGACAGAAGCAATACCAATCTAACCATTACAAAGACCATTAACCGTTTAGGTACAGTCTTCTTCCTATTTGTCTTCAATATTGGGATTTCCATATTTGTATTCCTATTAACAGGAATCATGATTTTCTCGCAGGTACTTTTTATCATCTATGCTATGTTTCTGCCTGTGAGCTTTATTTTAAGCATGATTCCATCATTTGATGGTATGTCAAAACGAGCCATAACAAAGCTCTTTAATACCATTTTGACACGAGCTGGAATCACATTGATTATTACGACAGCATTTAGTATTTCAACCATGCTCTATACCTTATCGGCTGGTTATCCGTTCTTTTTGATTGCTTTTCTACAGATTGTGACCTTTGCAGGAATCTACTTCAAGCTGGGCGATTTAATGAGTATGTTTTCTCTACAGAGTAACGATTCTCAAAGTGTGGGAAGTCGTGTGATGAGAAAACCTCGTATGCTTATGCACGCTCACATGCACCGTCTACAGCGGAAACTTGGACGTTCCATGACTACTCTAGGGGCTGGGTCTGCCATTGTTACAGGTAAAAAAGGACAGTCGGGTTCGGGGAGTTCTGCAAGGACACAAGCAGATCACTCCCGACCAGACGGAAAGGAAAAATCAACACTTGGAAAACGTATCGGTCAAACCATCGGTACAGTAGCTGATACCAAAGACAGAATGGTAGACACTGCTAGTGGTTTGAAAGAACAGGTTAAAGATTTGCCGACCAATGCAAGATATGCAGTATATCAAGGAAAATCCAAAGTAAAAGAGAATGTCCGTGATTTAACCAGTAGTATTTCTCAAACCAAAGCGGACAGAGCCAGTGGACGCAAGGAACAGCAGGAACAAAGGCGAAAAACCATTGCGAAGCGTCGCTCTGAAATGGAACAGGTCAAACAGAAAAAACAGCCTGCTTCTTCTGTTCATGAAAGACCGACTACAAGACAAGAACAATATCATGATGAACAGACCTCAAAACAGTCTAATATTCAGACTTCATATAAGGAATCTCAACAAGCCAAACAAGAGCGTCCAGCAGTTAAGTCCGATTTTTCAAGTCCAAAAGTGGAACGCCAAGGCAATACCGTTCAAGAAAAAACCGTTCAAAAGCCAGCAACTTCAACCACTACAGCAGATAGAACTTCACAACGTCCAATCACAAAAGAACGTCCGTCTACTGTTCAAAGAGTACCACTACAAAATACAAGAAGTAGACCACCAATCAAAACCGCCACCATTAAGAAAGTCGGTAAGAAACCATGAAGTTGAAAACTTTAGTGATTGGTGGTTCTGGATTATTCTTGATGGTCTTCTCACTGCTTCTGTTTGTTGCCATTTTATTTTCAGATGAACAGGACAGCGGAATTTCCAATATTCATTATGGAGGTGTGAATGTTTCCGCAGAAGTGCTGGCTCATAAGCCTATGGTAGAAAAATATGCCAAAGAATATGGCGTTGAAGAATATGTCAACATACTTCTTGCGATTATACAGGTGGAATCGGGCGGTACTGCGGAAGATGTTATGCAGTCCTCGGAATCCCTCGGTCTTCCACCTAATTCATTGAGTACAGAAGAATCCATTAAGCAAGGTGTGAAGTATTTCAGTGAATTATTAGCCAGTAGCGAAAGGCTCAGTGTAGATTTAGAATCGGTTATCCAGTCCTACAATTATGGTGGTGGTTTCTTAGGGTATGTGGCTAATCGTGGAAATAAATATACCTTTGAACTGGCTCAAAGTTTCTCAAAAGAGTATTCAGGTGGCGAAAAAGTGTCTTACCCCAATCCCATAGCCATACCTATCAATGGGGGCTGGCGATACAACTATGGCAATATGTTTTATGTGCAACTGGTAACGCAGTATCTTGTCACAACAGAGTTTGATGATGATACGGTACAAGCCATCATGGACGAAGCACTGAAATATGAGGGCTGGCGATACGTTTACGGTGGAGCTTCCCCGACTACTTCTTTTGATTGTAGCGGACTGACACAATGGACGTATGGAAAAGCTGGAATTAACTTACCACGAACCGCACAACAGCAATATGATGTGACCCAGCATATCCCACTATCGGAAGCACAAGCTGGCGATTTGGTTTTCTTTCATTCTACCTATAACGCTGGCTCTTATATTACTCATGTTGGGATATACCTTGGCAATAACCGTATGTTTCATGCAGGCGACCCAATCGGTTATGCCGACTTAACAAGCCCCTACTGGCAACAGCATTTAGTGGGAGCAGGACGAATCAAACAATGAGAAAGGAAGATTTAATGATGAAATTTAGAAAAAATCAGAATAAAGAAAAACAGATACCAAAGGAAAAGAAACCTCGTGTCTACTATAAGGTCAATCCTCATAAAAAGGTTGTGATTGCCTTGTGGGTACTTTTAGGGCTTAGTTTCAGCTTTGCGATATTCAAGCACTTTACAGCTATAGATACTCATACTATTCACGAAACAACTATCATAGAAAAGGAATACGTTGATACTCATCATGTAGAAAATTTTGTAGAGAACTTTGCGAAAGTCTACTATTCATGGGAGCAATCCGATAAGTCCATTGATAATCGAATGGAAAGTCTAAAAGGCTATCTGACAGATGAACTTCAAGCTCTCAATGTTGATACAGTACGCAAAGATATTCCTGTATCGTCTTCTGTAAGAGGATTTCAGATATGGACGGTAGAGCCAACTGGCGACAATGAGTTTAATGTAACCTACAGTGTAGACCAGCTCATTACAGAGGGAGAAAATACAAAGACCGTCCACTCTGCTTATATAGTGAGTGTCTATGTAGATGGTTCTGGAAATATGGTACTGGTTAAGAATCCGACCATTACCAACATACCTAAGAAATCAAGTTATAAACCAAAAGCCATTGAAAGTGAGGGGACGGTTGATTCCATTACAACCAATGAAATCAATGAGTTTTTAACGACGTTCTTCAAGCTCTATCCTACAGCGACAGCCAGTGAACTTTCCTACTATGTGAATGACGGGATATTAAAACCAATCGGAAAAGAGTACATCTTTCAAGAACTGGTAAATCCTATTCACAATCGTAAGGATAATCAAGTCACGGTATCGCTGACAGTGGAGTATATCGACCAGCAGACCAAAGCAACGCAGGTATCTCAATTTGATTTGGTACTTGAAAAGAACGGGAGTAATTGGAAGATTATAGAATAACAAATATTGGTACATTATTACAGCTATTTTGTAATCACGTACTCTCTTTGATAAAAAATTGGAGATTCCTTTACAAATATGCTCTTACGTGCTATTATTTAAGTATCTATTTAAAAGGAGTTAATAAATATGCGGCAAGGTATTCTTAAATAAACTGTCAATTTGATAGTGGGAACAAATAATTGGATGTCCTTTTTTAGGAGGGCTTAGTTTTTTGTACCCAGTTTAAGAATACCTTTATCATGTGATTCTAAAGTATCCGGAGAATATCTGTATGCTTTATATGCCTATGGTTATGCATAAAAATCCCAGTGATAAGAGTATTTATCACTGGGATTTTTATGCCCTTTTGGGCTTTTGAATGGAGGAAAATCACATGAAAATTATTAATATTGGAGTTTTAGCTCATGTTGATGCGGGAAAAACTACCTTAACAGAAAGCTTATTATATAACAGTGGAGCGATTACAGAATTAGGAAGCGTGGACAGAGGTACAACGAAAACGGATAATACGCTTTTAGAACGTCAGAGAGGAATTACAATTCAGACGGCGATAACCTCTTTTCAGTGGAAAAATACTAAGATAAACATCATAGACACGCCAGGACATATGGATTTTTTAGCAGAAGTATATCGTTCATTATCAGTATTAGATGGGGCAATTCTACTGATTTCTGCAAAAGATGGCGTACAAGCACAAACTCGTATATTGTTTCATGCACTTAGGAAAATAGGTATTCCCACAATCTTTTTTATCAATAAGATTGACCAAAATGGAATTGATTTATCAACGGTTTATCAGGATATTAAAGAGAAACTTTCTGCGGAAATTGTAATCAAACAGAAGGTAGAACTGCATCCTAATATGCGTGTAATGAACTTTACCGAATCTGAACAATGGGATATGGTAATAGAAGGAAATGATTACCTTTTGGAGAAATATACGTCTGGGAAATTATTGGAAGCATTAGAACTCGAACAAGAGGAAAGCATAAGATTTCATAATTGTTCCCTGTTCCCTGTTTATCACGGAAGTGCAAAAAACAATATAGGGATTGATAACCTTATAGAAGTGATTACGAATAAATTTTATTCATCAACACATCGAGGTCAGTCTGAACTTTGCGGAAAAGTTTTCAAAATTGAGTATTCGGAAAAAAGACAGCGTCTTGCATATATACGTCTTTATAGTGGCGTACTGCATTTGCGAGATTCGGTTAGAATATCGGAAAAGGAAAAAATAAAAATTACAGAAATGTATACTTCAATAAATGGTGAATTATGTAAAATTGATAAGGCTTATTCCGGGGAAATTGTTATTTTGCAAAATGAGTTTTTGAAGTTAAATAGTGTTCTTGGAGATACAAAGCTATTGCCACAGAGAGAGAGAATTGAAAATCCCCTCCCTCTGCTGCAAACGACTGTTGAACCGAGCAAACCTCAACAAAGGGAAATGTTACTTGATGCACTTTTAGAAATCTCCGACAGTGACCCGCTTCTGCGATATTATGTGGATTCTGCGACACATGAAATCATACTTTCTTTCTTAGGGAAAGTACAAATGGAAGTGACTTGTGCTCTGCTGCAAGAAAAGTATCATGTGGAGATAGAAATAAAAGAGCCTACAGTCATTTATATGGAAAGACCGTTAAAAAAAGCAGAGTATACCATTCACATCGAAGTTCCACCGAATCCTTTCTGGGCTTCCATTGGTCTATCTGTAGCACCGCTTCCATTAGGGAGCGGAGTACAGTATGAGAGCTCGGTTTCTCTTGGATACTTAAATCAATCGTTTCAAAATGCAGTTATGGAGGGGATACGCTATGGCTGTGAACAAGGATTGTATGGTTGGAATGTGACGGACTGTAAAATCTGTTTTAAGTATGGCTTATACTATAGCCCTGTTAGTACCCCAGCAGATTTTCGGATGCTTGCTCCTATTGTATTGGAACAAGTCTTAAAAAAAGCTGGAACAGAATTGTTAGAGCCATATCTTAGTTTTAAAATTTATGCGCCACAGGAATATCTTTCACGAGCATACAACGATGCTCCTAAATATTGTGCGAACATCGTAGACACTCAATTGAAAAATAATGAGGTCATTCTTAGTGGAGAAATCCCTGCTCGGTGTATTCAAGAATATCGTAGTGATTTAACTTTCTTTACAAATGGACGTAGTGTTTGTTTAACAGAGTTAAAAGGGTACCATGTTACTACCGGTGAACCTGTTTGCCAGCCCCGTCGTCCAAATAGTCGGATAGATAAAGTACGATATATGTTCAATAAAATAACTTAGTGTATTTTATGTTGTTATATAAATATGGTTTCTTGTTAAATAAGATGAAATATTTTTTAATAAAGATTTGAATTAAAGTGTAAAGGAGGAGATAGTTATTATAAACTACAAGTGGATATTGTGTCCTGTATGTGGAAATAAAACACGATTAAAGATAAGGGAAGATACTGAATTAAAAAAATTCCCCCTCTATTGTCCGAAATGCAGACAAGAAAATTTAATTGAAATAAAGCAGTTCAAAGTAACTGTGATTACAGAGCCAGACGCAAAGACGCAGAGCCGATAAAATGAGATTAATACAATCTCATTTTATCGGCTCTTTCCGTTATGTATGGATTCTTTTAATTAGTCTTCGATGTTTCTTGCTTCGTTGATACCGCTGGCTAAAGATTCCATTAAGGATAGTTCTTTGTCTGTAAAGCTATCCATGTATTTCTCTATCTGTAATCGTCGGGTGCTTTTTACCAAGTTATTAGCAGGTAAGAAAAATTCATCAACGGAAACATGAAGTAACGATACAAGGTCATAAAGAACTTGTATGCTGGGGTGTTGCCCTTTATTTTCAATATTAGTTAAGTACCGTGGGTCAATTTCAATCAATGCTCCCACTTGTTCACGAGTTAAACCTCGTTTCAATCGAGCTTCTTTAATGGCTAAACCAAAGGCTCTAAAATCATATTTATCTTCTTTTTTACGCATAGTAGACCACCTCTATACATTTTATTGTTCCTACTGAATTAAAAACAGGTATAGAAAAACGTGTTATATGGTTTATAGGTTTATATTTAATAAAAAGCACTACTAAACGCCAATAAAAAAAACCGTTATATGGTAGTGCTATTTACGCTGTTAAAATATTGTATATTACTTCCAAATGGCGGTTTGTTGGAGGTCAACGTCGCCATGAAGTACATCATATACAATAAATTTCCTTACATTGGGTTCTTGTCAAAAAAAGTCGTCTATCTGCAATAGATAAGTACGTCCACCAATGTGGTTTTATAAATCATATAGATAGAATAACAGAAGCATGTAAACAGAGAAATAAATCTGTTTATATGCTTTTTTGGCTATTCAGAACTTTTTTACAAAGTTTATTTATCAGTAATGCAACAAATCCCCCTTTCACATTGGGACTAAGAGTGAAAGGAGATAAACGAGCAAGGCTCACTTCCTTTCCTAGACAGAAAGGGGGTGAGAAACATGAAACCATCTTCTTTTCAGACCACAATAGAAAATCAGTTTGACTATATCTGTAAACGTGCTATGGAAGACGAGCGAAAGAATTATATGCTTTATCTTTCAAGGATTGCAAAGCGTGAGGTGTCCTTTTCGGATGTTGGCGATTATCTTGTTAGCCAGTTTGCGACAACAGATAACTATTCAACTGACTTTCAGATTTTTACACTCAATGGGTTATCAGTAGGCGTTGAAAATGATTTGTTGAGTGAAGCATTACGTGAGTTGCCAGACAAGAAACGTGAAATTCTACTGCTGTTTTACTTTATGGACATGAGCGATTCAGAAATTGCAGACCTGTTGAAATTGAACCGTTCTACTGTCTATCGGCATAGAACCAGTGGACTAGCCTTAATTAAAAAGTTTATGGAGGAATTTGAAGAATGAAAACACAATATCCTATGATTCCCTTTCCTCTCATTGTAAAGGCAACAGATGGCGATACCGAAGCGATTAACCAGATTCTACATCATTACAGAGGGTACATAACGAAGCGTTCCCTACGACTTATGAAAGATGAATATGGCAATCAAAGTATGGTCGTTGATGAAGTCTTACGTGGAAGAATGGAAACCAGACTGATTACAAAGATTTTGTCATTTGAAATTAAGTAATATCCTCTCTCCTTTCGTGGAAGCGTGCTAAACCATTCCACGCTTCCCGAACAGGGAGGTTTGTTATTCCACCAAAGCATATTGAGCTTTCAATGTGTTTTGATAGGCTAACGAGCCATTGTTCTTTGAAAACTGAATAAAAGTAATCGAATACGTTTCGATAAGAAAAGAGCCAACGGAACTAACCGCCATGACCTATCTTATAAAGATAGCGAGCGATTCATGTTAGTGATCCGAGAAGCAATCTTTAGCAGGATTGCCTGCAACGACATTCTTATCGTGATAATGATACTCCCATACAGTCAATAGTCCGAGCGTGATAAAACCGTCGCAGGCAATGAGTATGGCTACATGAGAACCATGCAGGGGTGGAACTCCCGTGAGCTTTGCTAAAGCTGTTCGATTGCTGGTAAAACAACTTTTATGAAATCCAAATAAGTGATTTGGAAAGGAGGATTTTATGAAGCAGACTGACATTCCTATTTGGGAACGTTATACCCTAACCATTGAAGAAGCGTCAAAATATTTTCGTATTGGCGAAAACAAGCTACGACGCTTGGCAGAGGAAAATAAAAATGCAAATTGGCTGATTATGAATGGCAATCGTATTCAGATTAAACGAAAACAATTTGAAAAAATTATAGATACATTGGACGCAATCTAGCGTCGCCAAAGGGTCTTGTATATGATAAAATAGTATTAAGTCGTATCAAGGCTCTTTCCATAAAGGAAAGGAGCAAATGCCATGTCAGAAAAAAGACGTGACAATAAAGGTCGAATCTTAAAGACTGGAGAGAGCCAACGAAAAGACGGAAGATACTTATACAAATATATAGATTCATTTGGAGAACCGCAATTTGTTTACTCGTGGAAACTTGTGGCTACAGACCGAGTACCAGCAGGAAAGCGTGATTGTATCTCACTTAGAGAGAAAATCGCAGAGTTACAGAAAGACATTCATGATGGTATTGATGTTGTAGGAAAGAAAATGACACTCTGCCAGCTTTACGCAAAACAGAACGCTCAAAGACCAAAGGTTAGAAAAAACACTGAAACTGGACGCAAATATCTTATGGATATTTTGAAGAAAGACAAGTTAGGTGTAAGAAGTATTGACAGTATTAAGCCATCAGACGCTAAAGAATGGGCTATTAGAATGAGTGAAAATGGTTATGCTTATCAAACCATCAATAACTACAAACGTTCTTTAAAGGCTTCATTCTATATTGCTATACAAGATGATTGTGTTCGGAAGAATCCATTTGACTTTCAACTGAAAGCAGTTCTTGATGATGATACTGTCCCTAAGACCGTACTAACAGAAGAACAGGAAGAAAAACTGTTAGCCTTTGCAAAAGCTGATAAAACCTACAGCAAAAATTATGATGAAATTCTGATACTCTTAAAAACAGGTCTTCGTATTTCAGAGTTTGGTGGTTTGACACTTCCAGATTTAGATTTTGAGAATCGTCTTGTCAATATAGACCATCAGCTATTGAGAGATACTGAAATTGGGTACTACATTGAAACACCAAAGACCAAAAGTGGCGAACGTCAAGTTCCTATGGTTGAAGAAGCCTATCAAGCATTTAAGCGAGTGTTAGCGAATCGAAAGAATGATAAGCGTGTTGAGATTGATGGATATAGTGATTTCCTCTTTCTTAATAGAAAGAACTATCCAAAAGTGGCAAGTGATTACAACGGCATGATGAAAGGTCTTGTTAAGAAATACAATAAGTATAACGAGGATAAATTGCCACACATCACTCCACATAGTTTGCGACATACATTCTGTACCAACTATGCAAATGCAGGAATGAATCCAAAGGCATTACAGTACATTATGGGACATGCTAATATAGCCATGACGCTGAACTATTACGCACATGCAACATTCGATTCTGCAATGGCAGAAATGAAACGCTTGAATAAAGAGAAGCAACAGGAGCGTCTTGTTGCTTAGTAGTACAAATGAATTTACTACTTATTTACCACTTCTGACAGCTAAGACATGAGGAAATATGCAAAGAAACGTGAAGTATCTTCCTACAGTAAAAATACTCGAAAGCACATAGAATAAGGCTTTACGAGCATTTAAGAAAATATAAAAAGATAATTAGAAATTTATACTTTGTTTAAAAATAAAATTATATAAATAATAGTATAATTTATATAGAAGTAGTATTACATATATTTAAAGCTATTCAATTTAGGAGGTTCTCATGAGTGAACGTGTAGTAGTGGTAAATGCAGGCAAAATGAATTATGATCATGCATTGGATTTCTCCATATTATCTAATGATGTGCAGGTCTACGAAGATAGTACGAATGCTGAGCTTATTGAACGGATTCAAGGTGCTCGTGTTGTGGTTACAAAAGAATTGCCTGTAAATGCCGAATTGCTTTCACAATTTCCTGATACTGTAGAGCTTATCGTAGAAGCAGGTACTGGCTATAATAATATTGACCTTGATGCAGCAAAGGAAAAGGGCATCACTGTGTGCAATATTCCTGCGTATAGCACAGAGCGTGTAGCACATACGGTGATCATGATGATCCTCAATTTTGCATCTACCATGCAGCAACAAATTGGTATGCTGGCTAAAGGTAATCGCAGCAATTTCACGAAATACCTTCAAGTGAGCCATACAGAAGTGAATGGTAAAACCTTAGGTGTTGTCGGAGCTGGTCACATCGGTATGGAAGTCATCAAAGTTGCAAAAGCACTAGGCATGAACATCTTAGTGCATACACGTACACCAAAGGCTGATGGCGATGGCATTCGTTATGTGAGCCTTGATGAATTGCTAGAAAATAGTGACTATATTTCCTTACATTGCCCGCTAAATGACCAAACTAAACATCTTATTAATAAAGAAACAATCAGTAAGATGAAACCTAATGCGGTCATTGTGAATACGGGTCGTGGACCTCTTATTAATGAAAGGGACCTTTGTGAAGCATTAGCCGCTAAACGCATTGTTGGAGCCGGTCTTGATGTACAGGAGGTAGAGCCTCCTGCAGAGGATAGTCCTCTCTATACACTAGATAACGTCATCATTACTCCGCACATGGGTTGGAAAGGCCTTGAAACACGTCAACGCTTGGTAGGCATTATTCGAGATAATGTACAAGCCTTCTTTAAGGGGGAACCAATCAATGTTGTATCTTGATAAATTTTAAATAATTATATAATAGGTTCTATAACGGCATGGAAGTAATTGTCTAATTCTGTAGGCGATTCTTTCATGCCGTTTTTTGCCCACCATAACACCATTTCCACAAAGCTACCTGAAATATGATTAATAATAAAGTCATCCGGTAGATTTGTATTTGCTTTACGGTCTTGGTTGATAAAATATCCTTGTACCAACTCATTTAGATGATCCCTGAAATAGCGCAAAAAGATTTCGTTATTATCACTAGCTAGTAGCTCCAGGATTTTATTTTCATTTTGCTGTAAATGTTGTAATAAATGACCAAATACTGAGACTGGATAAATACTTTGTTGATACAGCCCATGAGCATGAGGTAAATGATTAATACTATCTTTTATATGTAAAAATAAGTCTTCGCAGAGTGCTTCTAGTAATGCTTCTTTTGTGTCGAAATGAGCATAAAAGGTTGTGCGGCCAATGTCTGCGGCACTAATGATTTCCTGAACGGTGATTTTGTCATACGCCTTATTAGATAATAATTTGTTAAAAGCTATAAATATGGCTTTACGAGTTTTTTTCTGCCTACGATCCATATTAACTCCTGTCATTCTTTTAGTACAGAATAGCGTATATGTTCCGTAATGAACATATGAGATGTTTTATATATTGTATTAAAACCATAGGTTGATACAATTAAAGTGAACAAGGTGTTCGCTATCGTAATTATTGTACTGTAAGTGTAGTCATAATTCAATTCATATTGGTAGTGAAAGTGTGATAAGGGGATTGTTGTATGGTACATCGAATACATGATATATTATCTGGTTTATATATGACGATTTTAGCGGGGCTATTTTTACTGCTTGATGGGATTCCGCATTTGATAGAAGAGTTTTGTGGACAGAGACCATTTCAAAATATATTCCCTTTTGAACCTTCCTGGATTACCGTTATTATTTGTGGTTTTCCTCTTGTATATTTGTCTATACGAAGGATTGTATATAATAAGGGGATTAGTAAAATCTCGTCAGCTTTATTGATTTCTATGGCTATGTTTGCGGCCATTGCTATTGGAGATATATTTGCGGCTGGTGAGGTTGCCTTTATTATGGCTTTAGGCGCTCTCCTTGAAGAAGCAACTACGGAGCGAGCAAAAAAGGGATTAAAAAAGTTAATTTCATTAGCACCTGTTAAGGGTCGTAAAATACAAGATAACAAAGAAATGATGGTTTCTGTAGAGTCTATACAAAGTGGTGATTATTTACGAATCCTTCCGGGCGAAACAATCCCTGTAGATGGACGCATTATTAATGGTGAAACAACGGTAGATCAATCCATTATGACAGGAGAGTCTATACCTGTTGATAAAACAATTGATGATGATGTATTTGGCGGAACGATTAACTGTTTTGGTGCCATAGATATTATAGCTACCAAAGTGGGCGAAGATAGTTCTATTCAAAAAATGATTCAGCTTATTAGAAATGCAGAACAGAAACAGGCTCCTATTCAGCGTATAGCTGATACTGTTGCTAGTCGATTGGTTCCTATTGCATTGTTGATTGCTTGCATAGGCTATCTAGTAACTGGAAATATCATCGTTGGTGTTACTGTGTTGGTAGTATTTTGTCCTTGTGCATTGGTGCTTGCTACACCTACTGCGGTTATGGCCGCTATTGGTCAAGCTACTAAACATGGCGTTATTATTAAATCTGGTGAAATTCTTGAAACTATGGGAAAAGTAGATACCATGGCATTTGATAAAACCGGTACTTTAACACGTGGGCAGTTAGCGGTTCAATCTATTTTAGCCGTTGATACAGATTATAGTGAGACTGATATTCTTCAATTAGCTGCATCGGCAGAGGCTAAGAGTGAGCATCCTATTGGCAAGGCTATCGTTTCTCATGCGATAGAGCAAGATTTAGAAATACTTGACACTACTTCGTTTACGATGTCTGTAGGTAAAGGGATTATAGCTGTAATAAAAGGTCGAGAATTATATTGTGGAAATGAACGATTCCTTGAAGAGCATAATATTATTGTCAGTGAGTCTATTCAACAAGCCATTAATGTATATCGAAGTGAAGGAAAGGTATCTGTCATTATTGCAAATAATGAGTATATTATAGGTATCATTACATTATCTGATACAATGCGAAATGATGCGATAAATATTATATCTGCTATCTCAAGCTTAGATATGACAACAGTATTACTTACTGGTGATAGTAAAGCAGCAGCTACATATATTGGAAAGAAATCTGGCGTTTCCGAAATACATGCGGAGCTTTTACCAGGAGAAAAAGTAAGTATTATCGAATCATTGCAAGGGAAACAGCACAAGGTTTGTATGGTTGGCGACGGAATTAACGATGCTCCGGCTATGAAGACTGCTGATGTGAGTATTGCAATGGGGACTATTGGTAGTGATATTGCCATAGAAACAGCAGACATTGCTTTGATGAGTGATGACCTTAGTAAAATTCCTTATATTAAACGATTATCAGATGCTACGATTAAAACTATAAAATTTAGTATTGCTTTATCAATGGCCATTAATTGTATCGCTATTATTCTCTCATTGCTTGAGGTTTTGACGCCTACTACAGGTGCATTAGTGCATAATGTGGGATCTTGTTTAGTGGTCCTCATCGCTGCCCGTTTGTATGATAGAAAGTTTATTTAAACGCAATAAGAGCCGTCCCCGGTTGTATGGGGGCGGCTCTATTGATTAGGGCTATCATAGATCAAGTCTTGGTATATATATTTATATATATCAAGGGAGGTAGTTATCCTCAAACTTGATTATGATTGTTGTTGTGTTTTGATGGGACTCCACCAATGGCGTCTATAGGCCTTGATGCCTTCCACCACGGTTCTTGTCGCTTTAGCTGCAATATCTTTCGTTGCAGCTGGGATGCCCTCTAGGCGATAGGGAATACCTAACTCCTTATATTTAGCAATACCCATAACGTGATAAGGTAAGCAATCAACGGCTTGTAAATTTTTCAGAGATCCTAGGAAAAAGCCTAGACGATAGTGACGATCGGCATTATCTGTAATCGTAGGGACTACTACGTGACGAACCCAAATCGGAACTTCCACGTCTGCCGTCAATCGAGCAAACCCGAGAATGGGCTCTAACGGTTTACCCGTTAACCATAAATGCTTGGCTGGATCGATTTCCTTAATGTCTAGGATGACGAGACTAGTTACACTGAGTAATTTACGGTATGCCACCTCTTGGTGGGGGTCAAAACAAATTCCACTTGTATCTAAACAGGTATGGACGTTTCTTTCACGGAAATATGTGAAAAGCTCAATAACAAAGTCGATTTGCATAAGAGCTTCCCCACCTGTGACGGTGATACCACCATTAGTATAAAATTGGCGGTTACGTTCGTACTGGTCCCATAATTCCTTTACGGTCATGAATTTAGCATTATCGCTAGTTTCATCCCATGTATCAGGATTATGGCAATAAGCACAGCGCATGGGGCATCCTTGAAGAAATACCACCATGCGCATGCCTGGACCATCAACCGTACCCATCGTTTCAACCGAATGAATACGTCCAGTCATAGGAAACCTCGATTAGATACGTTGATGGAATGTACGGGAAATAACTTCGTCCTGTTGTTGTTTTGTCAATTTGTTGAAGTGCACCGCATAACCGGATACACGAATCGTCAATTGAGGGTACAACTCAGGATGTTTTTGAGCGTCTAACAATGTTTCACGAGTAAACACGTTAACGTTCAAATGATGGCCGCCCTTTTGGGAATAACCATCCAATAACTCTACCAAGTTATCAACTTGTTGGTTGCTCATGGGTATAACCTCCTTTCAACCAAGACTAACACTCGTATCGGTGCCGGTGAAAGCAGTCCGATACTGTGGAAGATTTTATTTATCTTCCTTTATAGTAACATTTGGTTCGCTGCATGCGAAGTTTGTATTGCTGTTAGGCAATTGAGAAGGGTCTAACTCAATATCAAAATCGCTGACGGAAACAAATGTTTCACCAGATTTACCTAATGCGTCCGGAATGATAGAGAAGGTATTAGAAATACCATCGGAGCAATCACGCCATGGCATTTTAGCTACGGATGCCAACGAGGATACAGCACCGTGAGAATCACGACCGTGCATTGGGTTCGCGCCAGGAGCGAAAGCTTCGCCAGCTTTACGGCCATCTGGAGTAGAACCTGTAGCAGTACCATATACTACGTTGGAAGTAATTGTTAACAAGCTCATAGTTGGAACGGATTGACGATATGTAGGATGTTTACGAATCTTGTTCATAAATGTGGAAACAACCTTTGCTGCCAAGCTATCTACACGGTCATCATCGTTACCATATTTAGGGAAGTCACCTTCGATTTCGAAATCAACAGCGATGCCATTTTCGTCACGGATAGGTTTTACCTTAGCATATTTAATAGCGGATAAGGAGTCTGCTACTACGGATAAACCAGCGATACCAGTTGCAAACCAACGAGTTACCTTGCGGTCATGCAATGCCATTTCTAGTTTTTCATAAGCATATTTATCGTGCATGTAGTGAATGATGTTCAAGGCATTTACATATACGCCTGCCAACCATTCCATCATGTCGTCGAATTTTTCCCATACTTCGTCAAATTCTAAGTATTCGGAAGTGATAGGGCGGTATTTAGGACCAATTTGTTTCTTCAACTTTTCGTCAACGCCACCGTTGATAGCGTAAAGCAAGCATTTCGCCAAGTTGGAACGAGCACCAAAGAATTGCATTTCTTTACCGATACGCATTGGGGATACGCAACATGCGATGGCGTAGTCATCACCAGAGTTAGGACGCATCAATTCGTCATTTTCGTATTGAATGGAAGATGTTTCAATGGATAATTTCGCACAGAAACGGCGGAAACCGATAGGCATGCGAGGGGACCATAATACAGTGAGGTTTGGCTCTGGAGCAGGGCCAAGGTTAGTCAATGTATGTAGGTAACGGAAGGACATCTTAGAAACCAATGTACGGCCGTCAGTACCCATACCACCGATGGATTCAGTGGTCCAAACAGGGTCACCCGTGAACAAATTGTTGTATTCGTGGATACGTGCGAAGCGAACCATGCGCAATTTCATAATGAAATGGTCTACGAATTCTTGGATTTGTTCCTCTGTGTATGTGCCGTTGCGAAGGTCTCGTTCCGCATAGATATCGAGGAATGTGGAGTTACGACCAATGGACATAGCAGCACCGTTTTGCTCTTTAATAGCACCAAGATAGCCGAAGTAAATCCATTGCATAGCTTCACGAACATCCTTAGCTGGTTTGGAAATATCATAGCCATAGGATGCTGCCATCTCTTTCAATTCTTTCAAAGAGCGGATTTGATCTTGTATTTCCTCACGGTCGCGAATAACATCTTCTAGCATGTCACCCATTGTAATGCTAAATTGTTCTTTTTTATCTTCAATGAGATAATCAACACCGTAAAGAGCGATACGACGATAGTCACCGATAATACGACCACGGCTATACGCATCTGGTAAACCAGTTACAATGTGAGCTGTACGTGCAGCTCGCATTTCTGGAGTATATACATCAAATACGCCATCATTGTGAGTTTTGCGATGTTTCTTAAAGAAGTCCTCTGTTTGCGGATCCATTTTGAAGCCGTATTCTTCAATAGCGGATTTTGCTGTGCGCAAGCCACCATATGGGAACATAGCGCGTTTTAAAGGTTTGTCAGTTTGCAAACCAACGATTGTTTCACGTTCTTTGTCGATATATCCTGGCGCATGGGCAGTAATGTGTGTGGCCACGGAAGTATCAGCATCGAGCATGCCGCCTTTTTCACGTTCTTCTTCATAAAGCTTCATTACTTGTTCCCACAATTTTGTTGTTCGTTCTGTAGGACCAGCAAGGAAGGAATCGTCCCCTTCATAGGGGATATAGTTTCTTTGAATAAAGTCGCGTACATCAACGGCTTTATCCCACACACCTGTGTTAAAATCTTTCCATGCAGTATGTTGCATTTTGCACCTCCATAAAAGGATATAACTATAGATTTCTATGCCTATAGTGTACAATGTTTGTAGCAATTCTACAATGAATAGATGATATAGATTTTCAATACATACTATGCAATTTTGTGAAGTATCTCATAAATTTCCATAAGCTAAATTGTTTAAATACACCAGTATATATAGGCTTATATGGGATTTTGCTTTTTGCAATTTCATTTAATGTATATATAATAATATGAAATTGCATATCAATATTAATAAAGGAAATAAAAATTTTATTAAAGAGGATGAAGGCGGATTATTCAATAGTATGATTGGATAGTTTATATTTGTGTACTGTTCGGAGGCCGTTTATATCTTGTACAGAATCAGCCTGCAAGTCTTTATAAATGCATGTATATTGTAATGCTACGGAACGTTGCCAGCCAGGAAAACAAGCGTTTCTTTTCTTCACTGACACTATATACTATACTCTGAGCAGCTCTTGTTGAAGAGTAACTGATATTGCTTAAAATAGGAGGTCACATTATGGATTTTAATGAAAAATTACGGGAGTATAGAACACAATCTGGATTATCTCAGGGGAAATTAGCAGAAACACTTAATGTGTCGAGACAGGCCATAACAAAGTGGGAATCGGGCAATGGAATGCCGGATATTTCAAATTTAAAGGCCCTTTCAGGTGTATTCAATGTCTCTGTGGATGAATTGCTTTCAGAAGAAGCGGTTAAACCTCGATATCCTTATGAAAGCATCGTAGAATATGATATCGATGAGATAAAACATTTCGATATTAAACTGGGTTCTGTTAATTGCGTAAAAATGAGAGCTGGAGAGGGTGAGAAGATAAAGGTTCAATTGGTCAGTGATACTATTGAAAATTTGACGGAACTGGTGAAAGTAAAAATCGATGATATCAAAAGGCGTATCGATGTGGATGTAAATTGTTCCAAATCCTTATCTGAAGAGCTTGTAAAAGAACATTTGTGGATTTTTATAAATTTGCCTGAAAAATATATGGGAGATACGGAGCTAGCGACCCATTGTGAAAAACTAGAGCTATTTGATATTATTAGTGAAAAGTTTGAGCTAGACGGAGCGGTTAAAGAAATTTATATTGCCGGCGGTAACAGTCATATAGAGCTGGATAACAACTCTCCAATGGAGATATATGTAGCGGATTATACGGGGCGAATTGATGTGAATCAGATATCGGCGAAATCTCGGCTGCATGTCCCTCACGAGTATGCTTTCAAAGCGGTGAAAAAAGGTATTCGTACTAAATTGCTCTTTGAAGATCGTGGACATCTTGTAGACGATTTTTCTGTGTCTGAATCAGAAAATCAAATTGAAATTAATGGAATCAATAGTGAACTTACAATAGTCAAGTTAAGTGAATAGTTGTATTAACTACATAGACATATCTGCTACATAGTTTTCATAAAGCGTTATTACTTTTTCTAACGACTTTGTTACACATTTTGTAGGTCCCATAAGGAACAAAGCATCCCCTTCATAGGAATAAAAAATATGATTTAATTTATTGTAGTGTTAGGGGTATATTATGGTACTATTGAGATAGTGTTATTAAGCTATAAAACATGTAGATAACATGATCTTGGTAGAATGAATCAAGATAGAAATAATTTGGATAGAATATACGTTAATCAAAGTGGATTATAAGATTGTATAGGCGAATGCTATTGAAAGGTGGATGTTAATGACAAATCGAAAGAAAGCACTTTTAGGTGCTTCTGCTACTATTGCGGTGTGGGCTACTGCATTTCCTTTCAGTAAAATAGCATTACAGTCAGTAGATTCATTGACATTGTCTGTGGCAAGGGTCATGGGTGGCGCTTTACTTATGCTGGTAATCGGTGTTGTAAAAGGGCTACATATACCGACAACATGGCGTGAGTGGGGACTATATATTCTGTTAGGTGCTACAGGGAATTTTCTTTACCAAGTTGTATTTAATGAAGGCTTGCGCACAATTCCAGCGGCCACATCCAGTATTATTATGGCCTTGACTCCGATGACGACAGCACTGATGGCCACGATTATTTATAAGGATACAATACGACCTATAGGATGGCTATTTACCATAACTGCATTTATAGGTGTAGCCATAATTATTCTATGGAATTCCGCCCTTACTATTCCTGTAGGAGCCTTGTGGACTTTGTTAGGGATGATACTCTTTGCAGTGTATAATATTCTAAATCGTGGACTTAGTTTAAAGGGACATAAGCCTATCACTATCGCCATGTGGTCTATGTTTACGGGGGCTATTATGGCATTGCCCTTTGCGGAACATGCTATTGAATTGATTGTGGTGGCACCGATTAGTGCAAAATTTGCTATGGCCTATTTAGCATTCCTATCTAGTGCGTTAGGCTTTGTATTCTGGAGCTATGCCTTGGAACATGCTGAAAAGGTTTCTGATGTAACTAATTTTATGTATATCTCGCCTATAGTGGCAGCTATTGTAGCAGCCTTCTTATTGGGGGAAATACCTAATATGGGTCTCTATATAGGGGCGCCTGTCATTTTAGGATCCCTATATCTCTTTAATCGATATAGATAATTTATTTTTGTTAGTGTTTGAATTGGTTCAGCTTGATGTAAAAAAATAAAATTAGATGAATAGGGATGTGAACCCTTATAAGATAAGAGCTATATAATAAAAGAACCTCAACCTTTTAACTGGTGAGGTTCTTTTTTGGTTTGACAGTCCTTATAAATTGTAGTAATCTAAGTACATAATTAAATCATACCTTATAGATATGTTTTAAATTTAAAATTAATTCCTACTGAATTGTAGGAAAAGAGGTGGTACAGTGATTGCTATACGAAATGTAACGAAAGAGTTTGATGTTAATAAGCAAAAGGTTACTGCATTATCTGATGTAAACTTTACCATAGAAAAAGGCGACATATTTGGCATTATTGGCTTTAGTGGAGCCGGTAAATCTACACTGTTACGCATGATTAATGCTTTAGAGGTACCTACCTCTGGTCATGTTGAAATAGATGGTGTGAATATCAATGGTTTAAGTTTTAACGAGCTCAGAAAGGTTCGTAAGCGCATCGGCATGGTGTTTCAACAGTTCAATTTATTGAATGCTAAATCTGTGTATGATAATGTGGCGATTCCATTAATTCTAAATAAAGTTCCTAAATCAGAGATTGATAATAAGGTTAAAACCTTGTTAGACTTTGTTGATTTAGGTGATAAAGCAAATGCCTATCCAGGAGAATTATCTGGTGGTCAAAAGCAGCGCGTTGGTATTGCTCGTGCGTTGGCTACAGATCCATCAATTCTGCTTTGCGATGAAGCAACAAGTGCTCTTGATCCAGATACAACAGAGTCTATTCTTCAATTATTAGAACGCGTTAATCGTGAACTAGGGGTAACAGTCGTTATCGTAACTCATGAGATAGATGTAATCCAAAAGATATGTAATCGCGTTGTAGTTATGGAATATGGGAAGCTTATCGAGAGAGGTTCTGTACTTGAGGTGTTTAGTAAACCTAAGCATGAAACAACAAAACGATTTGTTAGGACTGTTATTCCTGATGAAATCCCATCTACAGTTAAACATACCTTGGCTTGTGATAAAAGGCCTTACACAATACTTAAAATGCACTTCTTAGGAAATAATACAACTGATAATGTGCTATATCATATTAATAAAACTTTTGATTTAGAAACGAGTGTGTTGTTTGCTACGGTAACAGAGTTAGAGCATACGGTACTTGGAATTTTCATCGTTCAGTTCATTGGTGATGATCTTGAAGTGGGCAAGGTAAAAGAGTATCTTGTGACACAAGTCATTGAATGGCAGGAGGTGGCACTATAATGGATTTCTTTATGCAAGAACTTGGCGTTCCCGGTTCGCAGTTATTACTAGCTGCAGAACAAACATTATATATGGTGTTCCTATCTCTATTCATTGGTACAATACTAGGGTTAATTATTGCAGTTACACTGGTGGTAACAAATCCTAATGGGATTGTTAAAAATAGTGTTGTTTATACCATTACAAATACAATTGTTAATATCGTGCGTTCCGTACCATTTATCATCTTGATGGTGTTTATCTTACCGTTGACTAAGATGATTGTTGGTACTCGTGTGGGCACAACGGCGGCTATTGTACCGCTTGTTATATTCATTGCGCCTTATCTTGCTCGACTCTTTGAAAACTCTATTTTAGAGGTCAATAAAGGCATTATTGAGGCTGCACAGTCTATGGGGGCCTCTCATTTTGAGGTGATTTGGCATTTCCTTTTACCAGAGGCAAAGGGATCGCTTATCTTATCCATTACAACAGGTACTATAGGTCTTATCGGTGCTACTGCTATGGCTGGTGCCATTGGTGCAGGTGGTGTAGGTGACTTGGCTCTTACCTATGGTTATGAACGGTTGAACTTCCCATTGATGCTATTTACCGTTGTTATTTTAATTATTTTTGTTCAAATTATTCAAACAATAGGTAACTACTTTGCACGTCGTGCGCGTCGTTCCTAATTTGATGAAATAGATTTTAGTTATATGGATTGTGAAAGTATAGGAGAATGCACTATGAAATTTAAAAAATTCCTTGCCCTTGGTATGGCATTAGTATTTAGCGTAGCTTTTATCGCAGGTTGCGGCTCTAATAATAGCGATAATGGTGCTAAAAAAGAATTAACCTATAGTAAATCTCAAGGCCCTTATTCTGAATTGTTTGAAAAAGGTGTAAAACCAATTTTAGAAAAACAAGGCTATACCTTCAAAGGTGTAGATATGTCTGACTTGGTACAAGCAGACCAAGTATTGAGTGATGGTGAAGTTGATTTTAATGTTGAACAACATACAGCATACATGAAAAACTTCAACGAAAAACAAAATGGTCATCTTGTAGCATTGACCCCAATTCCAACAGTGCCAGCTGGTATCTTTAGTGGTTCTAAGACATCTTTAGATCAAGTAGCTGATGGCGATACTATTGCAGTTCCTAATGATGCGTCTAACATGGCTCGTGCCTATGCGTTGTTGCAAAAAATCGGTTGGATTAAACTTGATCCTAATAAAGACTTAGCGACAGTCACACAAGCAGATATTATTGAAAATCCTAAACATCTTAAATTTACAGAAATGAAGTCCCTTACAATTCCTTCTGTACGTACTGATTTTGATTATATTGTTATTACAGGAGCTATTATTTATAATGCAAAAATTGATCCTAAATCTGCATTGGCAAATGAAGATGTATTGCCACAATGGTTATTACAACTTGTAGTAAACGAGAAAAACAAAGAGGCTCAATGGGCAAAAGACATTGTAGCAGCTTATCATTCTCAAGAATTTAAGGATTACATGGAAAAAAATAATAACGGTTTATGGTTTGTACCAAAAGGTGAATAAATAAGAGAACCACCGATAAGTTGCAGCTTATCGGTGGTTCTTTTTTCCTATAATTCTATTGTATGGTAATACAAAAAATAAACCAATTAACAGTCAATAACGTCCAATCAAGCGGACAAATGAGTGTTAATCAGTTTATGATTAACAATAGTATACTAAACGAAAAAGATTTAGACAAGCTTCAAAAACAATATAATTATCAGTACTATCAAGCTGCGTGTCATGGGTCGTCACATGATTTTGATTTGTTTGATTTAGGTGCTATTAGGTTAACTACGGAACAAGGTTTGAATAAAATAAGGGTTTCACCTAATGATTTTAATTTATATGAAATTATATATTATAATAAAAAGCAGAATTACTGCTGCTGCTGTACATAAAGGTACAGGTAGTCAGACCAGTAATTCTGCTTCTATGGTTACTATATATGAAATGACGAAAGATATCAATGATGGATATGGAACCCTTCACATTGATGTTAATGGCAATCCTGAATTTTATATACTTATTCCTGCCACATAGTTTTCGTATAGTTCTTTATAGTGACCACCGCGTTTGATGAGTTCGTGGTGTGTTCCTTGTTCTGTGATAGTGCCGGTAAAAATCCAAGTATCTTGCAGTACCATGCCTACCGTGTTGTGTAAGCTTTCACGAGATACGTCGCGAATATCTACGCCATCGTTGATGATTGTGGCCGTTAAGGTTGGTATATATAATGTGCCTGCCACGGTGAGTAACGAAAGAATTGATACGATAATGACTGGAAACCATAAAGATTTTATATAGCGTATAAAAGGTTTCATTTAAATCCTTTCAGTAATTTTAGTTAAATTAATAATTTTCGATATTTATATTGTATTGTATAAAACCAAAAATATCTAGTAAAAACTATTACTAAAAGTTTAGTATTAATCAATAAGTATTATGACGAATATTATATTCTCACTAAAAAAATTCTGCTATACTGTATTAGCAATTTTGCAGTTTTATTTTTAGTAAGGAGTGTTCTTAATGAAGTTGAATTGGAAATTATTTGCACCGCTTGTAGTAGCTATTCTTGTATGGCTCATCGGTGCTCCTGAAGGTCTTAGCGCAAATTCTTGGATTTATGTAAGTATTTTTGCAGGCCTTGTGGTGGGGTTGATTTTAGAACCAATGCCACCAGCTTTCATCGGTATCATTGCTGTTACCGTATCTATGTTATTTAAGGTTGGTCCAGCACCTATTATAGACAAAGCAACTGGTGTAGCAAAGGCTATTACGGATGCCCAAGCTATCAGCTGGGGACTTAGCGGTTTCTCTAATGCTATCGTGTGGTTGATATTCGCAGCATTTATGATCGGTATCGGTTATGAAAATTCTGGTCTTGGTCGACGTATTGCATTGTTCCTCGTAGCCAAGCTTGGAAAGTCCTCTTTAGGCCTTGGGTATGCTATTGCTATTACTGACCTTGTGTTGGCTCCATTTATTCCAAGTAATGCGGCTCGTTCTGGTGGTACGATTTATCCAATTGTATCTAGTATTTGTCCGATGTTCGATTCTTACCCCGATAAGAATCCTCGTAAAATTGGTTCCTATTTGAACTGGGTAGCATTGGCAACAACTTGTGTATCTAGCTCTATTTTCTTGACTGGTGCGGCGCCAAATCCATTGGCTCTTGAATTGTCTGCAAAGTCGGGTATCGTAGCTGCCAACTGGGGCACATGGTTCCTAGCATTCTTGCCAGTGGGTATTATACTATTTATCATCACACCATTATTGACCTATGTATTCTGTAAACCGGAGGTAAAAGGGTCCCCTGAAATTGCAGCATGGGCAAGGGATGAATATAAGAAATTAGGTTCCATGACACGCAGTGAAATCTTCATGGCCTTGATTTCTGTATTGGCTCTTGTGTTGTGGATTGGTGCTTCTACATTTAAAGTGAACCCAACTACAACAGCTTTGATTGTTATTATCTTGATGATTTTCACCAAGATTATGACATGGCAAGACTTCCTTGCTAACAAACCAGCATGGAATGTTTTGACTTGGTTCGCTACACTCGTACCTATGGCTGCGGGTCTTAAAAACGTAGGCTTTTTGGAGTGGCTTGCTAAATCTGCAGGTGGTTCTTTAGTATCCTTAGATCCCACAATGGCAGTTCTTGGTTTGTTATTAGCATTCTGCTTGCTTCGTTACTTCTTTGCTTCTGGCACCGCTTATGTAACTGCCATGGTAGGCTTATTTGCTACTCTAATTCTTCAGATTCCTAGTGTTGATCCAGCTCAAGTTATGTTGATTCTTTTAGTACCAATGGGTATTATGGGTATCCTTACACCATATGGTACTGGTCATAGCCCAATTTGGTTTGCTAGTGGTTATAATAAAGGCCCTGAATTCTGGAAATTAGGTGCTATCTTTGGGATTATCTACCTTGCGATATTTATTGTGGTGGGTATTCCATGGATTCAGTTCGTAATGCCACTTTTAGGATAGGCTTTCCGCCGCCATATGTCTCTCTGCGCTCCATTCGCTGCAAGTCGCTGGACAGACATATGGCGGCTTCTTCTATCTTAAAATAACAATACTCACTTTAGGAAAAGTAAGTCGAGCTTACAGAATACTACGAGTAGCTTTCTTTATATCCGAAAATGGAAAAACTCGATAGAGCTCGACAAATCTAAGAAAATAAATATAATATTGATGTGATAGTAAATATCTTTTTTGGGGTTTCTGATGGAGGTGGTTTATTATTATGTCTGCTACAGAGCGTGTTGTACAGTCGATTTTATATGAGCTGGGCTGTGTTTTGATTGGCTGTTTGGTGATGCAGTTTGTTCCGCATGAGGGGCAGCCTTTGGTCTTGATGATTATTTTTTCCTTGTTGGCGATGGTTTGGAATTTTGTGTTTAACTGGATATTTGATAAACTAGTACTAGGTGACCGATTAGCGCGAGGGCCTGTAATCCGCACAATTCATGCAGTGTTGTTTGAAGGTTTGTTTATGCTTGCCACAGTGCCTATTATTATGTACATGATGCATATGAGCTTTTGGATGGCCTTTGCTACAGATATAACGATGACATTAGTCATATTAGGTTATACTTATATTTATAATTGGGTATATGATCGAGCACGTCTATATTTTGTAGAGGCTTAATTTTGAATGTGAGGTAGGTACCTCTTGTAAAATCTATATCGTATAGTAGGAGGTTCTTATGTCTACAAAATCTATTACGGGCACAGGTCTCTTGTTGGCCGTTGCCTTATTGGCGCAAAGCTTGCGCCTTATTTTTCCCTTTATTCCTAATCAGGTGAGCATGTTCCTCATCGGTTCCATTACATCTGCTACATTTGTTTTGGCGACGTGGCGCTATGGTTGGAAAAATGGTCTAGTCATTGCTTGGATTGCACCAGTGGTGGCGCATTTACAAGGCATGTTACCATTACCGCCGTTCATTTTGATTACGGCTCTTGGCACGACAGCGTATGTATTTGTGGCACATTGGTTACAACATAAGCCAAAGCTTTTACTTATTATTGTGGCGGCTTTGGTAAAAGCCGGCGTACTCTTTGGAGGGTACTCCTTGTTCTTCTCCTTGTTCCAATTTCCACCAAAGATTGTAAATACCATGCTTTTTGTAGCTAGTTGGCCTCAATTGGTAACATCTTCTTTAGGTATTATTTTGGCATTACTTATTACAAAACGTACTAAAAATTAGTCTAACTTAACTTAGAGTTATGACAACCCATTCAAAATAGATATGACTTTTTCGGGGCACTCAGGCAGTATGAGTGCCCATTTTTGTTGACCTTAGTCATTGTCTACTTTTATAATTAACATATTGTATACAAATATGAGGAGTTGATAGGAATGAAATTTAATACAAAATGTGTTCACGGCAGTGGTAAACCAGATAGCACTGGTGCAATTTCCCCTGCAATCTATATGTCTAGTACATTTTCTCATCCAAAGTTGGGGGATACAACAGGTTATCAATATTCGCGCGAGTCTAATCCAACGCGCGACCGTTTGGAACAATTGATAGCTGGCCTTGAAGAAGGTACAGATGCATTGGCATTTTCCTCCGGTATGGCAGCTGTGGACGCAGTATTCCACCTATTCTCTCCTGGAGATCACATCATCTTAGGTGATGATTTATATGGTGGTTCTATCCGTATGTTCACAAATATTTACGAACAGAACGGCATTGAGTTCACTTATGTAGGCACCTCTGATCTTGATGCGGTGAAAGCTGCTTTTAAACCAAATACAAAGGCTGTTTATATTGAAACACCGACAAATCCTATGATGGAGATTACCGATATTCGTGCACTCTGTGCATTGGCGCATGAACGTAATGCGCTAGTGATTATCGACAACACATTTTTGAGTCCATATTTCCAAAAGCCATTGACCTTGGGTGCCGATATTGTCGTTCATAGTGGTACAAAATTCATCGGTGGTCATCACGATGTAATTTCTGGTTTTACTATTGTAAAAGACGAAGAAATCGCCGCAAAATTGCGTTTAACGTACAAAACCGTAGGTGCATGTTTATCTGCTATGGATAGCTGGCTCGTTATTCGCGGCGTAAAAACATTGGCACTTCGTATGGAGCAACACCAAAAGAATGCCATTGCTCTTGCGGAATGGCTAAAGACACAACCTAAGGTAACAAAAGTATTGTTCCCAGGACTTCCTGAACATCCGGGCTATGAAATCAATAAAGCTCAAACAACAGGCTTTGGCGGCATGTTATCCTTCGAAGTAGATAGCGAAGAAACGGCTAAACAAGTATTAGAAGGTATTGAGCTTATTCAATTCGCTGAAAGTCTTGGTGGTACAGAATCCTTGTTGACATACCCTGTAACGCAAACACATCCAGATTTAAAACCGGAAGATGCAGAACGTAAAGGTATTACACGTCGTTTGTTGCGTTTATCTGTAGGGATTGAAGATACAGAAGACTTGATTGCAGACTTGGAACAAGCTTTTAATAAATAAAGGAGTTCCTATGGGACAATATAACTTTGATCAAATTTTAGATAGAACGCACACGAAATCTTTAAAATATGATTTTGCTGTAAAACGAGGCAAACCTGCGGATGTGTTGCCATTCTGGGTAGCGGATATGGATTTTGAAATTCCCCCTGAATTGAAACAAATTTTATTAGACCGCGTAAACCATGGTGTGTTCGGATATACCGAGTCCGACGACGAATACTTTGATGTGTTACAAAATTGGTTTAGCACTCGTTTTAACTGGATTCCAGAACAAAAATGGCTTGTTAAAACGCCTGGGATTGTATTTGCTTTGGCGATGGCGGTGCGAGCTTTCACCAAGGAGGGTGAAGGTGTGCTCATCAACCAACCAGTGTACTACCCATTTAGCATGGTTATTGATGACAACAATCGGCATCTTATCAATGTGCCGCTCATCAAAGGCGAAGAGAGATATACTATCGACTTTGAAGGCATTGAGCGAGCTATCGTTGAGGAAAATGTTACATTATTCCTCTTGTGTAACCCCCATAATCCGGTAGGACGCGTGTGGACTGAGGACGAGTTGAAACGCCTCGGCGATATTTGTATTAAACATAATGTGCTCATTGTGAGCGATGAAATCCATGCAGATTTTGTATGGAAAGGGCATACGCATAAGGTCTTTGCCGCTCTTGGTGAAAGCTATGCAGAACACTGTATTGTATGTACAGCACCTAGTAAGACCTTCAACATTGCAGGCTTACAAGTAAGTAATATTTTCATTCCTAATGATTCCTTACGCCGCCGTTTTATCAAAGAAATCGATCGTGCTGGTTATAGCCAATTGAACACGATGGGGATTGTGGGCTGTGAAGGGGCCTACAAAGTAGGGGCTCCTTGGCTTGATGAATTGAAAGAATATATTCAAGACAATATTCAATTTACCATCGACTATATAGCAAAATATATGCCAAAAATCCATGTGTATCGGCCTGAAGGGACATATCTCATGTGGCTAGATTGTTCTCAATTGCCGCTGAGCCCTAAAGAGCGAGATGAATGGATCGTTAATGATGCCAAGTTATGGCTCGATACGGGTTCTATGTTTGGCATCGATGGGGAGGACTTTGAACGCATTAATGTTGCTTGTCCTCGTAAAATATTAGAAGAAGGGCTCGAATCTTGGCGCCGTGCCTATGAGGCTAAGGGCTTTTAATTAGATTAGGTTATCAAATTGTAGAATATGTAGAGGTGACATTATGCCTATTAAAGTAATAAAAAATTTACCGGCCATAACGAAATTAGCTCAAGAGAATATTTTCGTTATGGATACTGAGCGGGCGGAAAATCAACAGATCCGACCTTTGCAAATTTTGCTAGTCAATTTGATGCCTACTAAAGAAGTGACGGAGACGCAAATTTTGCGTGCTCTCAGTAATAGCCCATTGCAAGTTAATTTAACATTGTTGCATACCGCATCTCGTAAGGCTAAAAATACAGATGAACAATATTTAGAAACTTTCTATCGTACTTTTGATGAGGTAAAAGACCAGTTCTTTGACGGTATGATTATTACCGGTGCTCCTGTTGAGTTAATGCCTTTTGAAGAGGTAGACTATTGGTCTGAACTCGTAGAAATCATGAACTGGGGCGAAGAACATGTATATTCGACCTTCTATATCTGTTGGGGGGCTCAAGCTGGTTTATATCATCACTTTGGTATTAACAAATCTATTATGGATGAGAAATTATTCGGTGTTTATGAACACGATATTTATAATGATCGACCAGTGCTCATGCGTGGATTTGATGAAAAGTTTTGGATGCCACATTCTCGTCACACTACAGTTTCTTTGCAACAAATTAAGGAAAATCGTGACTTGGAACTTTTGGCTGGGTCTGAACCAACAGGTGCTGCTATCGTTCGTAGTTTAGATAATAAGCATATCTTTGTATTTGGTCATGCCGAATACGATTGGGACACACTTAACCGTGAGTACGTGCGGGATATCAAAAAAGGTATGGATATTGCAGTTCCTGAAAACTACTTCCCGGATAATGATCCAAAACAACGTCCCATCGTGCGCTGGCGCTCTGTAAGTACACTATTATTTACAAACTGGTTGAACTACTATGTATACCAAGAAACACCGTACATCATTGAACAAATCCAAAAAATGAAATTTGAACGGGATAAAAATTTAGGCGCTTACATCTAAATGTAAGTACTTATTTCTAATCTATTGATAGTAATATGTACCCCTAATTACTTCTAACATTTCTCAAGGGAACTAGTTCTTTGGAAGTAATTAGGGGATTTTTATTTTTCATAAAATGATTTAGTTCGCATTAGAGTCTTTGGTAAAAGTTTTTATCGTCCTTTGCTTACCATAGTTTAAAGTTATGGAGAAGACCATATAAAAAATAGTAGACATATTTTTTAAAACATAGTACTATACTAGGCATAAAGAATGAACTCAATTCACAGTTAATATAAAGGAGTTGTTATAATGAGCAAACAATACAGATTTGAAACATTACAATTACATGCTGGTCATACCGTGGATCCAACAGGTTCTCGTGCAGTACCTATTTACCAAACTACATCTTTCGTATTTAAAGATGCAGAAGAAGCAGCAGGCCGTTTTGCATTGACTAATCCTGGTGGTATTTACTCTCGCCTTGGCAATCCTACTACAGATGTATTGGATGCTCGTGTAGCACAACTTGAAGGCGGTGCTGCTGGTATTGCAGTAGCATCTGGTTCTGCAGCGGTTACGTACTCTATTTTAAATGTAGCAGATGCTGGTGATAATATTGTTGCTGCATCCACATTGTATGGTGGTACTTATAATTTGTTTACTGCTACATTGCCTCGCTTGGGGATTCAAACTAAATTCGTAAATCCGGATCATTTGGAAGAATTTGAAGCAGCTATCGATGAAAAGACTAAAGCCGTTTATATCGAATCTATTGGTAACCCTGGTATTAATCTTATCGATGTACAAGCTATAGCTGATATTGCACATAAGCACAATATCATCTTGATCGTAGATAACACATTTGCATCTCCATACTTATTCCGTCCATTAGAACATGGTGCTGACGTAGTTGTACACTCTGCTACTAAATACCTTGGTGGTCACGGTACAACATTGGCTGGCGTAGTAGTAGAATCTGGTAAATTCGACTATAAAGGTTCTGGTAAATACCCTGGCTTCTCCGAAGGTGACGAACACTACAATGGATTAGTATTTGGTGATTTGCCAATCCCATTCACTGTAAAAATTCGTGCTCAATTACTTCGTGATACTGGTGCATGCATTACTCCACTTGCAGCATGGCAAATCTTGCAAGGTATTGAAACATTGTCCTTGCGCGTAGAACGTCACGTAGAAAATGCTCGTAAAGTAGTAGATTTCTTGAGCAAACATCCTAAGGTAGCATGGGTAAGCTATCCAGAATTAGAAGACAGCAAATACAAAGCATTAGCTGATAAATACTTCCCTAAAGGTGTTGGTGCAGTATTCACATTCGGTGTAAAAGGTGGTAAAGAAGCCGGTATTAAGCTAGTTGATTCTTTGGAAATCTTCTCCAATCTTGCCAACGTAGCAGATGCTAAATCTCTTGTTATCCATCCTGCATCCACAACACATGCACAACTTAACGAAGAACAACAAAAATCTGCTGGCGTAACACCAGATATGATCCGTGTATCCATCGGCCTTGAAAATATCGATGATATCATCGAAGACTTGGCACAAGCTTTAGATAAAGCATAATTTTCGTACCTCTTGTTTGGAAAACTATAGATCAAACCTTCAAAACTTACAAATGATATCCTTAAGCTGAACTTTGCTTAAGAAATAGAACACATAACTATCAAACCTATAAAACTTATGCAAAAGGCCTCCCACTGGGAGGCTTTTTTGTTATTAGTGTGTTGTTGTCTTTATAAGAATGAAATGTTGTGTAGGTGTAATACAACCTTGATAGAATGGGCATAAAAAGACCTTGGATTTAATGATCCAAGGTCTTTAAGGGAGTATAGTGTGTGTAACGTTTGGTCTGTGGTGTGTGCACAGACCGTTTTCCTATTGTGTGAGATAGGATGTTAGGGAGCCCGTGGTTAGTGTTACGGGCTCTCTGAGAGTGTGTTAGAGAGTGTATCCAAAGAATACAGTGTGTATAGTATGTGTGTTATATGTGTAGTGTGTCATCTAAGTGGGTTAGGATAGGGTTTCACTTGATGAAATGAAAATCTTAGTATTTTGTGTTTTTAACTTTAGCGCTAATAACTTTGCCGGATGTAGCGTCTACTTTAACTTCAGCATTTTTACCGCCGCCAGTTGTCATATCAAATTCATATACAACTCTGCCGTTTTCACGTTCAACAGTCCAATCCATAGTTTGGAAATCAGAACCAACTTTTTCCATAGCTTTTGTTTCAGCTACTTCAGGAATGATGATGTTTTGAACGTTAATTGTTTTAGAAGCTTTGGAGTAACCTTTTACTTCTTTACCAACGATTTGACCAGATGCTTCGTCTACTTTAAGCTCTACTTCACGGTTGCCATAATAACCTTCTACTTCATAGTAAGGATTATGTTTTGCATCATAGGAAATAGATTTTACAGTAGCGCCAGGGAATTGTTGTTGGAATACTGTAACAGCGCCCATATAGTCAACAGAATAGTTAGCTTGTGCGGATGGAGCAACGCTACCAACACCATTCCAGTTGCTATGGTTGTTGTAACCATGGTTGCTAGCTGCACCAACTACACCTGCTAATAATACTGTACTAACGCCAAATGCACATAGTACTTTGGATACTTTCTTAACATTTTTCATAAGCAATGCCTCCTGATACCAAATTATAATTTTCGTTTAGTTACGATTTTGTGAAAGTAGATTTTACTCAATCTACTTATGTATAATTTAATATTATTGTATGAAAATAAGGTGAAATTAGATGATTTTTGTATGAAGATGAGTATATCTTTTAGTTATTATGAACTATTGATAATAACTATTAGCTATAGTCAAAATTAAAAAGTACTAAAAACATAGTATATATAGTATTAGACTATATAGTAAACTAAAAGTCAACCATTATAGTTGACAATTAAAAATACAAGTGCTTTAATTTAGATAGTTAGTAGTTTGTTTCCGTGTTATCTTGGACTTTTATTCTCCATTGATAGCACAAATTCCTGCTTAGGTCTGTTATGAATGGAGGTATACCATGAGCTCTACTGTATCAAAACAAACTCGCATTACCACCCGTCAGTTAACGATGACAGCACTCTTTGTGGCGCTAATCGCGGTTGGTGCTTTCATACGGGTCCCATTACCGAATTGTCCGTTTACATTGCAAATCTTATTTACTACATTAGCGGGCATTGTTTTAGGTAGTCGTTTAGGTGCCGCTAGTGTTGGCATTTATATTGTACTAGGCCTTGTTGGGGTTCCTATTTTTACATCTGGTGGAGGTCCTAGTTATATTTTGCAACCTACCTTTGGTTATTTAATTGGCTTTATGGTTGGTGCGTATGCAGTAGGACGCATTGCAGAGACAATGGATACACTATCGTTCAAACGTTTGCTAGCCGGATCCATATTAAATCTATTTATTGTATATGGTCTTGGCATGGTGTACCTATACTTTATTATGAATCTGTATTTAGGTAAGCCGATTGGTGTGGAAGCTGTCATTATTACTTGCTTCCTAATCCCAGTTGGCCCAGACATTTTCTTGTGCGCTGTAGCAGCATCTCTTGGCAAGAGAATTATTAAAGAATTACAGCACTAATAGAACGTTTTAATAACTATTATAATTAGAATAACTAGAATAAGTATAATAATTATTATA